>JANNJZ010000336.1:0-8569 GCA_031396065.1 Pyrinomonadaceae bacterium
TGCGACGTTCGGTTCTGCGAATATCTGACTATTAGGTTTCCTACCGAAACAAAGAGGCACGCGAGTCATTCGACCGCGTGCCTCTCCCGCCGTCACCAGGTTAATGAATTCCTTGTAAAGCAAACTGTTAGTTTGCGGCGGTTCGCCACCACTCTGTTCCTTCATTCGCACGAGCCGCAAACTAACAGTTTGCTTTACGATAGTAGGGCGGCACTCCGTGGTGGCACCTCGTCACGCATGCCTTATGAATGAGTGAAACTGAAGGGTGGCCGCCAGGCAGCCCCCTGCAAAATTTGCGTCCTCCGGATCACTTCTTCTCGGGAAACTTGAAACCGATGTAGGTCCCTGAACTCAACCCCATCAATCCCAATAAGGTTGGGCTGAACTCAGGCATGTTGAGCGTGTTGTAAACGGCTGAGACAAAAATAATCCCCAGGATGATCGTCCACGCAAAAATCTGGAACCGGTGAAAGCTATAGCCGGTAGAATCGGCGAGAATGTCACGGAGAAATCCGTCGGAGACGGCCCGCGACTCGGGCGGAGTTAGCACATCGATTTGGTGAGAGACCTGAGCCAGGCGGGTGCGACTATCCTGAAGCTGTTTGTTCAGGCTATCACGACTGGCGGTGTCCTCGAGTGAAGGCGCTGTCTTCGCGCTGACCGCGTTGAGCTGAGCCTGGAGGTCCGGAACGCTTTGCTCGAGCGCCAGCTTCGCTGCTACCAGTGACTCGAGTTGGGCGTCGTTGGCATCGTCCTTCCCCGTATCAATCAGAGCCTCACCAAGAGCAGTTCCCGCGCTTATTCCCATCAGTCCCAACAAGGACGGAGTAATCGTATCGAGTGCATCGGTGATCAACCAGATTGTGGTGTACGAAGCGTAGACCAGGAAGAACCAGAATGCCATTTGCCATCGGCCCAGGTTATAGGGCCTGAGTTTTCCCGGAATCTTCACCCCGCGCTCGCGAATCAGACTGGTGCTACGAGCCAACCAGATCAATATGAACAACGTCCCGAGCACCACGAACAAGGCAACCAGTCCGTAGACTGGCGAGATTACGGTCAACGGTACCTTGTTGTGCCTATCCATTGTCGAATCGAATGGCCCGCGCCCTTCTGGACCCACGCTAAACGCCACAGGCGTGCGCAATCCGGCGGGTTCACCCAGCAAGTCAATCCAAACGTCTTTGTTATCCGGCGTCAGTTCCAGGTGAAACTGGACATGATTTTTTGTGGGCAGGATCGCCTCCGGATAATTTCCATTAATCGCCCGGCCATTGATATATGGCACAAGCTTCGACGCATCGTTTGTGGCCGCCCATTCCTCCAAATCTTGAACGTCGACACTCACGGTGGCATCAAGCTCGAGGTGGCCTTCGGTTATGGCCGTTACTTTCGGCGATGGAGCCGGTGGCGGCGTCGCTTGCGGAGTCGCCGCAACCGCAGGTGAAGGCGCTGCGCCTGGAGCGGACACGACCGAAGGCGTCGCAGCACCCTGAGGGTTGGTTTGTTGCGCTCGTGCTGTAATGACGCTAGCGCCGAATGTTCCCGACAAAAGAAGTAACGCAATGATTGGTGAGATCGGTGTTCTATTTTTCATGGTTTTAGCGTTCGGACTGGTGCGAGGACATAACGTGTCCCGGTTGCGGCAACAATTGGTGATTGAGCTGTGAACCTAACCGTCGAATGCAAGGCTCCGACGATCGCTGGAAGACTGCGTAATTCGGTCAGGCTTTTACCGTAGTTTGAAACTCAAGTCAATGGTGTTTCGTCACGATAAGGTCATTAGTTTAAGATCGTTCGTTTAGAGGTGGGCATCGCCCACCGGTGCGCCTACCGACTAAACCGAGTCGGACACATAACTCAACCTGCGATCATTTGGTTGAATGATTTCATCTAACTCGTGGGGGTGAGCGTGCCCACCTCTAAACGTACGCATGGACGTAGTGTCGGAAAGATCGCAAGCGTGATGTATCATTGCGCTCTCAGTTAAGCACAAATGGCGGAACAACCTGACCCGGTAGTCGAAAACCTGCGCGCTATTGTTGGGCGTGACCACGTCTTGTCGGCGCCTGACGAACTACTTGTCTACGAGTGTGACGGACTTCCTCACCACAAGTATCTTCCGCGCGCCGTGGTGTTTCCCTCGTCTACGGAAGAGACCGCGGAGGTGATGCGAGTTCTTGGTAAGGCGGAAGTTCCCTTCACTCCTCGGGGAGCTGGCACCGGTCTGTCAGGTGGCGCGCTCGCACTCAATCGCGGGGTTGTAGTTGAGCTGGCGCGCATGCGCAAAATCCTCAGGATAGACGAAGCCAACCGCATTGCAGTGGTCCAGCCCGGCGTCGTGAATGCTCACGTTTCTCGCGCCGTCGCTCATCTGGGTCTGCATTATGTTCCCGATCCTTCGAGCCAGCCCACCTGTACAATCGGGGGCAACGTAGCTGAAAACGCCGGCGGGATTCACTGTCTCAAGTATGGCACCACGACCGATCATGTCCTGGGACTGCGCGTGGTGCTGGCAGGCGGTGAGATTGTGGACCTCGGTGGAGCGGGAACTGAACAGCCAGGTTACGATCTGATGGGTGTCTTCGTAGGATCTGAAGGCACGTTTGGGATTGCCACCGAAGCAACCTTACGCCTGGTGCCAATTCCCCCGGCAGTGAGAACAATGTTGGCCGAGTTTCCCGAGGTCAACGCTGCCAGCCATGCAGTCTCCGCGATCATCGCTGCCGGTGTAATGCCGGCGGGACTGGAGATGATGGATCGCGAGATTATTCGCGCGGTTGAGGCCAGTGTGTTTGCCGCGGGACTTTCTCTTGATATCGGGGCGGCTCTCTTGATCGAGCTGGATGGAATCGAAGCGGGAATCGACGAAGAGGCTGATCGGGTCAAAGCCCTCTGCCTCCAATATGGCGCCCGTACCTGCCGGCTGGCTCAAGACGAAAACGAACGAAAGAAACTGTGGGCGGCCCGGAAGAGTGCTTTCGGCGCAGTCAGCAGAATTTCCCCCGACTCAATGATTCAGGATGCTGTAGTGCCACGTTCCCGACTGCCGGAAGTGCTGGATGCTGCATATCGGATTGCCTCCACCTATGACCTACTTATCGCGAACGTTTTCCACGCCGGAGACGGCAACCTGCATCCGTTGATCTGTTTCGACTCTCGCTCTGCGGACCATGTTCACCGGGTGAAAGAAGCCGGACGCGAGTTGATGGAAACATGTGTAAAGGCGGGCGGCAGCATCACCGGTGAGCATGGAGTAGGCTTCGACAAACGAGAGTTGCTATCGTTGATCTTTTCCGACGCCGATATGGAGGCGATGCTGCGCGTGCGCGCGGCTTTCGACCCCAGCGGGCTGTGTAACCCGGGGAAAATCATTCCCATGTTGCGAGGCTGCGGCGAAGCGCAGGCCCAAACGAAGTCCAATCTCCAAAGTCCAATGTCCAACGTCCTGTCAGAACTCAGCGCCCCATTGACCAGGTCGCAGGAGGCGGGTGCTTTGCTGGGACCGCAGGCGCCTCACCTGCATGGTTCGCTCGATTCAACGCTGCGGGTTCGCGAAAACCCAGGCGTCCCTGCAGGCAACGGTAACAGACCAGTCAAGGCTATTGAGGGCTCCATCCATCCGGACAAGGTTGCTACACAGCTCTCAGCCATCGTCGGGGATTCAAACGTTTCCCCGTCCTTGCTCTCTTCCTTTCCTGGAGCCCTCACCGTCTCGCCCGAGTCCGTTGAGGAAGTCTGCGAGATAATTAAACTCGCGTCTAATGAACGCTGGGCCGTGGTGCCTGCCGGAGCCGGAACCTGGCTCGACGCCGGCAATTTCCTAACCCGAGTCGACCTCATTATCAGCACCAAAAAAATGAACCGGATTATCGAGCACGAGCCCGCTGATCTGGTCGCAGTAGCCGAAGCCGGTACTACACTTCACGACCTCAATGAATCGCTTCGTCGAAACGGTCAGTGGTTGGCGATTGATCCTCCGGACGATGCTAATCAGGGACACTCAACAATCGGCGGAGTGGTTGCTACCGGCATAGGCGGTGCGCAACAGTTTGCCTATGGCCCTCCCCGAAGACATGTCATCGGTATGAAGGTGGTGCTTGCCGATGGCAATTTAATTAAGGTCGGTGGCCGGGTGGTAAAGAACGTAGCTGGCTATGACCTTTGCAAGCTATTCACCGGCAGTTACGGAACGCTGGGGGTGATTGTCGAAGTTAACTTCAAACTCAGGCCGATTCCGTTAGACACAAAGACAATTCTGGCCACCGGCAAACGTGACGCTCTTATTCTCGGCGCGCGGGCGGTGATTGATTCGCGGCTATTTCCAGTCGCTGTGGAACTTCTTTCGCCGGCTTTGGGAGCCAAATTAGGGCTGGTTGAAGACAAGGAACATCTGCTGCTAATCAAATTCGCCGGGTCCGTGAACGGAGTTGCCCAGCAAACCTCCGCGGCAATTGCTCTGATAGATGATGGGAACACGAACGGCGGCGCGGCGCGGATAGTATTAGACGACACGTCGGTATGGCGTTCTCTGGCATCATTGCCTTCCCGATTCACCGACGATCTAATTTGGAGAGTTGGCGTGAGACCGGCCGACATGGATACTCTCTTAGCTAAGTTGAACGAGGATCCCACCAGTGATAAGCCTTCAGGATTGATGTGGCATGCAGGCGTGGGCGACGGCCGAATTCGCGTCATCGATAGTTTTCAGCAAACCGAAGCCAAGACTATTCCGCAGCTTGACGCCCTCCGACAGGAGGCGCAAAACCTGGGGAGTGCGCTTATCATAGAGAACACACCGTCTGAGTTAAGAAATGGCATTGAAGCGTGGGGACAGTCAGGAGCTTCGACAGGCTTGATGAGGCGGGTAAAGCAGCAGCTCGATCCGGATGACATCCTTTCGCCGGGAAGGTTTTTCTTTTAATGGGACCGTCCGTCACGCGGAGCGATCTTGTGAGCACCCCGGCTTTAGCCCGGTTATGAGGGCTCAATACTTGATCACGAAACCGTTTGGAAAGGGTTGAGTATAATTGGCGAAGTAGATCACCGGCTGAAGAAATTACATGAGAACTCAAGATGTGGCGAATAACGCTGAAAGCAATAAATAATTACGTTCGTTTAGAGGTGGGCCCCGCCCACCGGTGCGCCCTGGAAAAAACGAGTCCGATACATAATTAAGGTCGGATCATATAGTGAATGGTTTCATCTACGACGCACCGACGGGCGGTGCCCATCTCTAAACGAACGCTCGATAATCCAGCAGCCCGGAGTCCCCGTGTGGGCAGCCCGCACGTTCAGCGTAAAGAGTTTGAAGAAACGAAAAGGATTCGATGATGTTTATCAAATTGAAGTCAATAGTTCTCAGTCTTGCTATCGCAGTTGTCTTTGTCGCGGCGCCGTTCGCATCGATATCCCGTTTGGCGCCTACCAGCGCGGTGGCAGCCTCGCGCGAACCGGTGCGGGCTAAACATGGCATCGTCGCTTCTACAAACGAGGTCGCCTCGCGCGTGGGCGTCGACGTCTTGAAGCGCGGAGGAAATGCTATTGACGCAGCCATCGCCGTGGCGTTTGCGTTGGCGGTGACCCATCCTGCTGCCGGGAATCTGGGTGGCGGCGGCTTCATGATGATCCGGCTTAAGAACGGGAAGACCACGGCAATTGACTACCGTGAAATGGCCCCGGCTGCGGCTACGCGCAACGTCTATCTCGACCAGCAGGGCAATGTGATCAAAGGAGAAGGCGGGCCATTGGTAGGCTACCGTGCGGCAGGGGTGCCCGGAACAGTGCGCGGTATGGAGCTGGCCTTAAAGAATTATGGTTCCGGCAAACTCAACTGGTCGCAACTGGTCGAGCCCGCTCGCCGTCTGGCTGCCAACGGCTTTCAAGTGACCTATTCCCTCGCCCGCTCTCTGCGTGGCAATGACGATTATCTGTCGCAGTATCCGGAAACCAAACGCATCTATCTAAATGATGGAAAGTTTTACAATGAGGGAGATCTGTTTCGCCAACCCGATCTAGCCGCCACCTTTTCACGATTACAAAAGGGTGGTCCGAATGAATTCTATCAGGGTGAGACGGCACGATTGATTGTCGCGGACATGAAGCGCAACAACGGTTTGATGACCATGGCAGACCTGAATGGCTACGTGGCGAAGCAGCGCGAACCCTTGCGCGGTAACTATCGCGGTTACGAAGTCATCTCAATGCCGCCACCTTCATCGGGCGGCGCGGTGCTGATCGAGATGCTTAACATCCTCGAGGGTTACGATCTGAAAAAGGTGGAGTCGGCCTCCTCCGAGCGCTACCACCTAATGGCCGAAGCCATGCGCCGGGCCTTCGCGGATCGAGCCGAGTTTATGGGTGACAGTGATTTCGTCAAGGTGCCGGTAGCCGGGTTGATTGATAAAGCCTATGCCGAGAAACTTCGCCGCACGATCAAGCCGGAAAGGGCGTCAACCAGCGTCGAAGTTCGGGCCGGCAAACCTACCGGTCATGAATCTGATGAGACTACACACTTCACGGTGGTGGATGCGGAAGGAAATGCGGTGGCAAATACCTACACGCTGAACAACTCCTATGGCTCAGCCGCGGTCGCGAAAGGCACCGGCATAATCCTGAACGACGAGATGGACGACTTCGCCGCCAAACCGGGCACGCCCAACATGTACGGATTGATCCAGGGTGAACGAAACGCCGTGGCGCCGCAGAAGCGCCCCTTGTCAGCAATGACGCCGACGCTGGTCCTGCGCAAGGACGGCAGCCTCTGGTTCACAATAGGTAGTCCCGGGGGGCCCACCATCATCAACACGGTGCTCTCCGTGATCACCAATGTTATCGACTATGGCATGAACATCCAGCAAGCGATTGATGCTCCGCGAATTCATCATCAATGGCTGCCTGATGAACTTTCGTTTGAGCCGTTCGGCATGTCCGGTGACACGCAGCGGGCTCTCACCGACCGAGGCCACAAGCTGGACAAACCGCGCTATCTCGGTGACGCCGAAGGGATTATGATCGAAGAGAAGACCGGCGTCCGGCTAGGCGCGACTGATCCAAGAAGGAGTGATGGGTTGGCCGTGGGGTACTAATATGCACTCTAGGATCCAACTGGCTTATTGCGATATCAAAACGCTTCTGCTGTAATGTGCCATCGAGCCGTTATTAGATTCGCCACGAACTGGAACTCAAAATGAAAATCAAACAGGTCCGCCTTGAGAACTTCAAGATCTTCCAGAAAGCCAAGATAGACTTTCGTCCACTTACTTTACTGACCGGGATCAATAGTTCGGGGAAAAGTACGATTCTTAACGGCATAACATCCATCCTCCAGACTCAGCCGGCACATCTGTTTCCTTTTGAGTATGTTCCCAACGGACGACACTGCCAGTTAGGCGGCTTTAGAGAAATAGCTCGGACTAAGAGCACCAAAACAACTTTCGGCTTAGGCATCTCCGTTGAGCAAGGAAACGTCAGCAGTTCAATTGATGCACACTACCGCTATTCTTCAATCGGGAATAAGATCCTGCCTAGCAACATTAGTTATGCCGGCGGGAAGGACGGATTCGAATTGCTTTGGACGGGAACAGATGAGGGGTACAAAGCTATCATTCATTCAAAGACCCACGATGAGATGGGTAAGTACGAACCATATGTTGGTTTCCGAAAAGCCCTCATGAACCTAATACAGTCCACCGACGAGAAGAAACCCAGTCCGTCGATCATGAAGCTTGAGAGTAAGCTTTTTGGTGAGCAAACCGGGGAGTGGTTTGAGCTGAAAAGCCGAACAGCGTTCGAGCTGATCGAAGAGATTACTGAACAGCCCGCTGGCCAGTGGCTGATAACACGGCTCTCAGGCGTCCTCAAGCAACTGGAATCTACTACCAATTACATTGCACCTGTCCGCGTTCATCCATCTCGGTACTACCCAAGCACCGATTCTGGACAAGCGGTAGACTCACGTGGGAAGAACGCCGTGTCGCTCCTGTATGAATGGAAGCAGCATTCTCCAAAGCGGTTTGACGAGGTAGTACAACTACTGAGAGTTCTCGAATTAGCCTCAAGGGTTCAGACTCACTCAAGCTTGGATGAAATCTTGAAGTTGGACGTGCAACCATTTCGCCACAACGAAAGGGTCAACGTTGCCGATGTTGGGTTCGGACTCTCACAGGCTCTTCCCATAGTCGTAGCCGACGTGGCACTTCCGAGAGGCGGTACACTTATTATCAACCAACCTGAAGTCCACTTACACCCGTCGAGTCAGGCTCAATTCGGAACTTACCTCGCCTCTCGCATGAAAACGCGAAACTACATTATCGAGACACACAGCGAATATTTGATCAATAGGTTGCGGTTACTTGTCACGAAGGAAGATCTCAACGCAGACGATGTCTTGATTCTTTTCATAGAACCGCCGGTTGGTGTCAGAAAAACGCCTAAGATCCATAATATCAGCATTGAGAAAGATGGATCTTTGAGCGGCGCGCCTAAAGGTTTCTTTCAAACATATTTCCTCGACACTTTCAATTTGGCTTTGAACGGTTTCTCCAATAATGGGTAAGACTCCTTCGGG
>JANNJZ010000362.1:0-5988 GCA_031396065.1 Pyrinomonadaceae bacterium
CATTTTCATTTATGTAGAACCAACGTGGGGGGGCAACCCCACCTTCCCAACCTGTGATTTGACGGGGCGCGCCTGTTTATTATAGTAAACTCAAATCAACTGGTGGTTGGGATGGTGGCTTGCCCCCGCTCTTTGGTCCTACTTCAATGAAACTGAGACCGCCCGCTTTGTTGACAGGGCATTGATGACGCGGCCGGGAAAGAGGCCAAGATAGAAAACGCCCAGCAGAGTGAGCGCGAGCGCTACGCGAATACTCGCCGGTATTGCTGGCGGATTCCAAACAGTGGAGCGTTCGCGGAAAAACATGACGATGATTAGTCGCAGATAGTAGTAGGCCGAAATGGCTGTATTCAATACCGCGATGATCACCAGCAGGTAGTAGCCCTGATCGAGGGCCGCGCGAAAGACCATTACCTTACCAATAAAACCCGCGGTGAGTGGCATTCCCAGCAGGCTCAGTAAAAACAGCGACAGGGAAAACGCGAGCCAGGGCGACTGAAACCCGATGCCGTTGTAGTCCTCTACTTCGGTGCGACGGTCGCCGGCGCGGGCAATCAGTTGAACTACCGCAAACGCACCAAGGTTCATTACCGCGTAAGTTAAAAGATAGAAAATCACGGCGGTGATGGCGGCACTTCTCTGTTCACCATCCGCGGCAGCACCGGCAGCAATGAAGCCCACCAGAGCGTAGCCGGCGTGGGCGATTGACGAATACGCCAGCATTCGTTTGACGTTGTTCTGGGCAATAGCCACCACGTTGCCGATCGTCATGGTGGCAATTGCCAGCACGAGCAGCACGTTGAGCCAGGCCCCGTGAATCTGCCCTGCGATTGATGGTTCTCCGGTGGCCACGATGAAAGGGAACGCGAAAACAAAGACTCGCATGAACGAGGCAAAGCCCGCTGCCTTTGGACCGGCGGCCATGAAAGCGGTAACGGGTGTAGGCGCACCTTCATAGACGTCGGGCGTCCAAACATGGAAAGGCGCCGTGGCAATCTTGAACCCAAAGCCCACCAGCATCATTGCGGCCCCGGCGAAGAGCAGCATTGGATACTGGGAGTCTGGCAGCCGTCTGGCTATTTCAGCGATATTCGTAGTCCCCGCCAGTCCGGCCGTTGTTGAGGTGGCGCCGTAGGTCAGGGCAATGCCGTAAAGCAGAAACGCCGACGAAAAAGATCCGAGAATAAAGTACTTAATCGACGATTCGTTGGAACGGATGTCAGTCCGGCGAAAACCGCACATGACGTAGGTCGCGATGGATAGAATTTCGAGGCCGAGAAACACTATGACCAGATCGCCCGCCGAAGCCATAAACATCATGCCTGCGGTGGCAAACATTAGGAGCGAATGAAACTCGCCGGCGGGCAGCCGTTCATTCTCGACCCAGACCATTGAAACCAGAATCGTGAGGGCTGAGACTACCAGGAAGACGAAGGTGAATCCCAGTCGCATTTCATCCAAAACGATCATGCCATTGAAAGCTTCGGCAGCGCCTTGCCAGGAAAGCCACAGCCAGGCTGAACTGACCCCCGCCGCCAATAAGCCTGCCAGGGAAATTGCGCCAGTAACCCAACGTTGAGTGGGCTTGCCAAAAGCATCCGCCAGCATCACCATCACGCCGACGACGCAGACAATCAACTCAGGCAGGATCAGCCAGAGGTTAACGTCCGGCATCGTGAATTGTAGGGCTAAAAAGTCCATTATTTTTGATCGGTTACCGCAAAGCGGTTGTGACCTTCAGCCCAGGGTTGTCGTTTCGGCTACCCTGGGTATCGAATTGCAATCCGTCGCAACCCCATCGGGGTTGTGTCTCACTCGCGAATCGCTTCCCAACGTAGCCGCCGAGCGGCAACGTTGGGCTGGAGGTCGGAACCGCTTTGCGGTACGGAATCAGAACTTACGATTTGATTTTTCCCAAAGTCAGGTTCTCGCTACAAGGGACGCCCTCAAACCAAAATTATTTTTGCATTGGCTCCTTCACTTGCTTGCCTTCTGTGGTCAACGCAAACGAGCCACCCGCCGGTGGCGCGGCCACCCGACTCCGCACCGCTTCCACGCTCGCCTGGGATCGATCCAGGAAAACTCGGGGATAGACACCCATGAAGAGCATCAGCACCAGCAACGGAATCAGGATGCCAATTTCGCGACCATTAAGATCCTTGAGATGCGCGTTTTCGGGGTTGGAGACCTTGCCAAAGACCACGCGTTGCAGCATCCACAGCATGTACACCGCGGCCCAGATCACGCCGGTCGCTGCCAGCATGGTGGCAATCCAGGCGTTCTGAATAGCGTTTGTCGTCCAACTTCCCAGCAGGATCAGAAACTCACCGACAAACCCATTAAGAAACGGCAGTCCGACCGAAGATAGCGAGGCTATTACGAAGAGCGTCGAAAACCACGGCATCGGCGTGGCCAACCCGCCAAACTCGCTAATCATCCTGGTGTGGCGGCGTTCGTAGATGAATCCGACAAAGAGGAAGAGAGCACCCGTCGACACCCCGTGATTGAGCATCTGATAAAGCGCGCCCTGCATGCCGAATTCCGTAAACGAAAAGAGTCCCAGCACTACGAAGCCCATGTGACTCACGGAGGAGTAGGCAACCAATCGCTTGACGTCAGGCTGGACCATCGCCACCAGGGCGCCGTAGATGATGCCGATGATCGCGAGCGTAATCATCACCGGAGCAAACTTCCGCGACATGTCGGGAAAGAGGCCGAGGTTGAAACGCAGCAGGCCGTATGTTCCCATCTTCAACAGCACGCCGGCCAGGATTACCGAGCCGGCAGTGGGTGCCTCGGTATGGGCATCGGGCAACCAGGTGTGAAAGGGAAACAGCGGCACCTTGATGCAGAACGCGAAAGCAAAGGCCAGGAACAGCCAGAACTCTGCGTTAGGCGACAAGACGGTAGCGCTGGATCGCATGGCTTCGACAATAACCACGTAGTCGAAGGTACCGTAGAGGTAGTAAAGCGCGATTATCCCGACCAGCATCAGCAGGCTACCCACGGCAGTGTAGATAAAGAATTTGACCGCTGCGTAGATTCTCCGTTCACCGCCCCAAATGCCGATCAGGAAGAACATCGGCACCAGCGACGCTTCAAAAAATAAGTAGAAGAGCAGCAGGTCAAGGGAAACAAAAACGCCAATCATCGCGCCAGCCAACAAGCCGAGAAACATGTAATACGCTAGTTGGCGCTTATGAATTGCGGTCCAGCTCGACAGGATGGCGATGGGCATTAGCAGCGTGGTCAGAATCACCAGCCAGAGACTGATCCCGTCGACGCCGATGTGGTAATGCGCGCCGATTGACCCAATCCAGAGGACATCCTCGACGAAGCGAAAATCTTTTGTTCCCGCACCCCGAATCAATAGCAACGAGAGGGCAAAGTCCAGGACGCTAAATCCAAGCGCGATCCATTTGTAGTTTGCCTCCCGCTTGCTGGGCAGCAGACTGTAGGCCACCGTCGCCAAAGCTCCGATTACTGGTACGAGAATGATGACTGTCAGTAAGTTTTGCTGCATTATTTAAGGAACCAGCTTGACTCCGAAATACGCAAAGAAACCAATCACCGCTAAAGCTCCGAGCAGGATGATCGCTGCATAGCTGCGCACGAACCCAGTTTGGAGCCGGCGAGCCAGTGCGCCGGTGTTGGTAACGACATCTCCAAGCGAATGCAAAAGCCCATCGATAACGCCCACGTCAAATAACTTCCAAAGTCCTTCCCGCGAACCCACGGTGATTGGATTGATGATCGTGGCGTTGTAAGCCTCGTCGACGTAGTACTTGTGCTCAAGGAGTCGGGGCATTTGCAGGAGCGGTCGCTTCTTGAACACCACCAATCCGAGGACGATGCCCAGGATGGCAATTCCTATGGAGAGCAACGTCAGCAATCGCTCAGCCCGGATCTCTTCAGGCGAATGGGGATGTTCAGCGCCTGATTCCGGGGCCGTGCCGAGTTCGTGTATTGGCGACGGACCATCAACGACCTGGGGTTTGGGCGTCAGCCATTCGACCTGATCGACAAGCGGTTTTGCGCCTTCGTGATCTCCCGGCACCTGGCTAATGACAGGTTCAAGCGTCCGCTCTATGTAATTTGTCGGATGGTCCGAGAACAGAGAACCAAGCGCATAAGGGACCCCGATAAGACCGCCGAAGGTTGAAAGCACCGCCAGCACGATCAGCGGGACCGTCATTGTCCATGGCGACTCGTGCGGCTCATGAACGCCATGATCACCGTGGTGTTGGTTGTCATGGTCACCGGCCGTCGCGCCTTCTGTGTGTTCGGCATGACCCTCGCGAAACCGCTCAGTGCCCCAAAACGTCATAACCATCATTCGCGTCATGTAAACCGCAGTTAGCAGGGCTGTCAGGGCCGCTACGAACCAGAGCAACTTACTCCACATCGGTCCCGGCAGACTGAACGTCCCCGCGCTCCACGTCTTCCAGAGAATTTCATCTTTGGAAAAGAAGCCCGCGAAAATAGGTATGCCTGAAATCGCCAGCCACCCCGCCATCATCGTGGCAAACGTAATGGGCATGTACTTTTTGAGCCCGCCCATGCGCCGCATGTCCTGCTCGTGATGCATGCCATGAATTACCGAGCCGGAACCGAGGAAGAGCAGCGCCTTAAAAAACGCATGAGTGATGACGTGGAAGATAGCCGCCCCAAACGCGCCGACGCCGCAGGCCAGGAACATATAACCAAGCTGCGAGATGGTTGAATAGGCGAGGACCTTCTTGATGACGTTTTGAGCCAAGCCGATGGTCGCGGCAAACAAGGCTGTGGCCGCGCCGATGATGGCCACGATAAACATCGCCGTGGGAGCGTGGACATAAATCTCGGAGCAACGAACGATCATGTAAACGCCGGCCGTCACCATCGTAGCCGCATGAATCAAGGCGGATACGGGCGTTGGCCCAGCCATCGCATCAGGCAGCCAAACGTAGAGGGGAATCTGGGCGCTCTTGCCGGCCGCGCCGATGAAAAGCAGGACCGCCACAGATGTCAGGCCGCCGGCGAAAATCGCCCCCCAGGCGAAATGCTCAACGGGCATGGAACTAATCACACTAAATACGCTGGAGACGCCGGTAACCGGATTATTGTAGAAACTGATCGAAGCATTACCTGCCGCGGAAGTAATGAAGAAGATGAGCATTATGCCGAGCACAAAGCCCCAGTCTCCCACGCGGTTGGTGATGAAGGCCTTCTTGGCGGCGTCTCCAGCTTCATTGCGGTCGGTGTAGTAGCCAATCAGGAGATACGAGCAGAGACCGACACCTTCCCAACCGACAAACATCAAGAGAAAGTTGTCGGCCAAAATCAGCGTGAGCATGGAAAACATGAACAGGTTCAAATATGCAAAGAAGCGATAGAACCCGCTGTCTTTGTGCATGTAACCAACCGCGAAAACATGTATGAGAAACCCGACAAAGGTAATGAAGAGTGCGTAGGTGCCGCTCAGCCGGTCCATTGCCAGACCAAAGTCCGCGCGAAACTTACCGACCTGAATCCACGTCCACAGATGGTCGAAAACTGGCGCAGTCGAAGTGAGCGCTCCACCGGATTTGAAAGCGAGATAAAAAGCGACGAGCGTGGAAATACCAACCGCCGAGCAGGCGACCAGTCCGATAAACCTTTCATTGCGCAGGCGGCGACCAACGAACCAGTTGATGGCTGCGCCGGCTAATGGGGCAAAGATAATTAGACTTAGAAGGTTGTTTTCCACGAAAGATTGTTAGTTTGTTTTTCCTTTTAGTCTATGTGTATTGTCGCTCGTTTAGAGGTGGGCACCGCCCACCGGCACAACGTTGGATGAAATTTGTAATTACCTGTCAGAACCACCTGCGTTAGCGGGTGGGTGAGCCAGAGGGTTCGTGAGTCGAGTGCGTTTCCCACCCGCTAACGCAGGTGGTTCTGACAGGTAATTGCAAATTTCATCCAACGTTGTGCCGGTGGGCGGTGCCCACCTCTAAACGAGCGACAATA
>JANNJZ010000364.1:0-13396 GCA_031396065.1 Pyrinomonadaceae bacterium
CGTTCGCAAACTCATCTGCAAGATACCCACCATTGAATCCGATGCCCTCCTGAATCTCGACCGACGAGGCTGCCGGCGCAATATCATCCTGAACCCACCAAACACCTTCCGAAGAGGCGCGCTCAAACGCTTCATTAACGAGCTTCGCGGCAACTATCCCTCCCGCGGTTTTGGCAATATTGAATACATCGGAGCGACTCGCCGGCTTACGGTATTCATTTATGTAGCCAACCGTCTTTTCCACCGCTCGCTCCATCCCGTCCAAAACTTCATCCAAGGGTTCATTTGACTCAATCGCTTCATATCCACCATTGACCAGTTCATAGCATAAGAGTAGAGCGGTCTTGGCGCCGTCTCCGACCTGTCGACGAATCTCTTCAGCAGTCTTGCTAAGTAATTCAATACCCTCCCTACTGTGCTGATCTCGGCTAGTTAGATGCGTAGAAATGACTAAACCATCCCTGGTTAAGACCCTTTCGCCGTCTCTTATTCCTTTGTATGCCGTTCGGCCACCCCGAGGCCCGATCGTGGCAGCGGCTCCATCTCGCAGCGATTTTGCGCCTTGTAATATCAGGAGCGCTGCTGGCAATTGATTGAGGTCTCTGGGAGGAAGCAGGAGAATGCTTTCTATTGCCGTTTCGAGTGCCCCTTGCAACTGATCCCTAACCTGCCTGCGTGTTCTCTGACCTTCAGCGTTACTTTCGAGGTCCTTCACGCTAAGCGTGTAAGGAATTGTTCTGCGGCCTTGCAGATCAAACGGGAGATCCTCAATGCGACCAAAGCTCGTGTTCGCAACTAGCACTAGTCGTTCATCTCGTAAGGCTTTTAGGGCATACCCTAATTCCACCAAAACGTTGGGATTGGGCAAAGCCTTACGGTCTCGTGCCGTTCTACCGCTGGTTCTCCCAATGATAGTTACATCAGCGACAAAAACTGATGACGCGTCAATCTTGCTAAAGATCGTGTCAGAAATCTTGGGAGCGCCAGCGACGTTCCGGGTGTCACTGTCAAACACTGGCGCAACGGCGATAGACTCCTTCTCCTTTACCGCCTCTATCGCCCTTTTGAGGGCAGTCTGAATAAAATTCCTGTTTGCTTTGGGCGGACTGTCTGATTGCCAAGAGTAGAAGACAGGTTGCTGGGGCTTTGCCATTAAAAAATACTCCTCCAACATGAATCTTATCACTGGTGACACAGTGGAGCGTCACCGTCACTGTTTGAAAGTATCGAGTGGTTGCTGCGCAGCTCTCAAACGCCGAAAGAAGCCATTTTGAAGGAAAGACGCGCGCGCTCCTCTAATTCCAATGGGCCCTAAGAGGCTTTATAATCACGCGGTATGACGATAATAATTGAAGAGATTCGGCTTCATCATTGGGTGCGCAGCAACGAACGTGAGGCACAAGGCATTATCCCGGAACTAGTAGGCAGGTTGGTCGCGGCTTCCGTTCGTCAACCGAATGACATCAGGTTTCCACGTGCTGACAGCATTGGCCAATCGGGTGAAGACGGCTATTTAGACACAGACACTGGATTCCAACCGTTCGTCCCTGACGGGAAGTCATTTTGGGAAATAGGCACGGGCGCCAACCCCGCCGCAAAAGCAAATTCAGATTATAGCAATCGTACCGCCGCTACGCCTGAAGCGACCAGACAAGAGTCCGTGCTCGTCATCGTAACTCCCTTGTCGGCTGTTCACGCCTGGACTAGTGACGCCCAAAAGAAGTGGAGAACCGAAAAGCATGATCGCAAAGAGTGGCGGGATGTTCGAGTACTGGACGCAACACTTTTGATTGAGTGGTTAAGCAGTTTCCCGGCTGTGGAGCGATGGTTGGCGATAAAAATGCGCTTGCCGGCAGACGCGATTGAAATTCCTGAGGAGCGCTGGAATGAGCTGAGCAGGATTGGCAGTCCTCCACTTCTGTCATCCAGTCTGTTCACAGCGAACCGAACCCAGGCATGCGCCAAGCTTGACGAGGTCTTCGATGGCACTTCCGGCTTGCTGAAAATCGACACTCACTTTCCGGCGCATATGGCCGATCTCGTCGCAGCACATCTCGCACATATGGACGATACGATTCGTAACGAGATCGCTGGTCGCTGCTTAATCATCACTAGACCAGACGCCTGGGGTACTTTGACGAGCTTGCGCGATCACCATGTGTTTATCGCTGATTTCGACATCGACGACACGGATACCGCCGGCATGCGATTAATAGAACGGGCAAAGTTGCAGGGCCATGCCGTCGTTTTTGCGGGAAAGGCTGGTGGAGTACCTCATCCAAATCGGGTTTCGATACCAGAACCTACCAACCATCAAGTAATCGAAGGGCTGAAGCAAGCAGGCTACAATGAGGAACGTGCACGCACTCTCGCAATGAAGAGCACCGGCAGCTTGAGCTCACTACTACGATGTCTTCAGAACCTGTCCTCTGTACCAGAGTGGGCGCAAGGTACCGAGGCGGCGGAACTTCGTATCGCAGAAATGCTCGGAGCGTGGAATGAAAATGTCGAAGGAGATCGGCAAGTTGCGGAAGAACTCTCGGGAAAAGCTTATGGGGAGTGGATCGGAACGATTCGTGAAATCGCGCGCCGTCCGGCCTCTCCCCTTAGGCAAAAAAACGGAATCTGGAAGTTCGTCTCTCGCTATGAAGGTTGGGATGCATTAGGTCCGTTAATTTTTAATGATGACTTGAAACGCTTTGGAGAACTGGTCGTCAGGATCTTTCGTGAGAGAGATCCGTCCCTCGAGCTTGCACCGGAAGAACGCTACATGGCGACAATTAGAGGCAAAACCCCTGTTTACTCAAACCTCTTGCGAACTGGTCTGGCCGAAACTCTAGCATTGCTAGGAAGTCGACCCGAGGTGATTTCAAATTCCTCGGCTGCGCCGGCAACTGCGAGGGGAGCTGTCTATGAGATTTTGAAAGACGCAGATTGGGAACTTTGGGCGAGCCTCGATGACGTGCTTCCCTTGCTAGCGGAAGCAGCTCCCAACGAGTTTTTGGAAGCTGTTGAGCGGTCTCTACAATCCAAGACGTTTCCAGCAGTATTCGCTCAAGAACGGCGTGGATTCAATGGTAGAACCTACATGACCGGGCTGTTGTGGGCACTTGAAACACTAGCTTGGGATAGTGATTACCTTATACGAGTGGTACTAGTTCTCGGTGAATTGGCTGTCATAGATCCTGGGGGGAATTGGGCCAACCGCCCCGCGAATTCTCTTTGGACAATTCTCCTGCCGTGGTTCCCGCAAACGGCGGCGAATGTAGAAAAGCGACAGACTGCTGTCACCGCTTTGATGTCAGAACAGCCTAAGGTGGCTTGGGACTTGATTCTCAACCTGCTCCCTCAGATGCATCAGACTTCTTCAATGACTCGCAAGCCTGCCTGGAGAAAAATGATTCCGGACGATTGGTCGGAAGGGTCGACGAACAAAGACTATTGGGAACAAATTGATTCTTACGCAAAGCTCGCGGTAGATGCGGCGAAAGATGACCTGCCAAAACTACAGACGCTCATCGACAAGATGAATTCTCTGACGCCCGAAGCGCGAGACGAACTTCTTAGATATTTGCGGTCTGAACCCGTCAAGGGCTTGCCGCAAGAGAAGCGTTTACCCATATGGAAGGAGTTAAC
The DNA here is from genome assembly GCA_031396065.1 of Pyrinomonadaceae bacterium. Classification (GTDB taxonomy): domain Bacteria; phylum Acidobacteriota; class Blastocatellia; order Pyrinomonadales; family Pyrinomonadaceae; genus PSRF01. The sequence continues at coordinate 3,637 of JANNJZ010000364.1, forward strand.
AGACTTAATAGCCACCCATCGGAGGTTTCAGAAAGCAGACTGGGCGATAAAAGAAGAAATGCTTCAGACGCTGTCGGAAATTGCAAATGAATTAGCGCCCACATCGCCAAGCCATCGGCATCAGCGATTATTCATCGCACGCGATTTTGATCTGTACGAAGAGACCGACAATTTTGAGGAAGAAGTGCGCAAGCTCGATGCGCGAAGAAGGCAAGCTGTAGAGGAAATCTATGGATTTGGCGGCTTAATCGCCGTTCTCGGCTTTACCCAAACAGTCGAATCGCCCGCTCATGTTGGAATCGCCTTCGCTCAATTTGCATCAGTAGATGACGAAAAGCATGTTCTTCCGGAATTGCTCGAGTCGAACGACGCGGCATTGGCCACATTCGCCGGCGGATTCGTTTGGTCGAAGTTTAGACTGGCTGATTGGAATTGGGTTGACGATCTGGACATCTCAATTTGGACAAACTCTGAACGGGCCCAATTACTTGCCTACTTGCCCTTCGCTCCGCCGACATGGAATCGCGCTATTGCGTTGCTAGGCCAGGACGTAAATCTTTATTGGTCGAAAGCAAACGTAAATCCGTTCGATGCGGAAGCGGAAATCGGCGCGGCTGTGGACCGGTTGCTGGAAGTCGGCCGCGTTCGGGAAAGCATCTTTTGTATCTCCCGACAGGTATTTAAGAAGCAACCAATCAATGCTGAGCAGGCGATCCGTGCACTTCGCGCGGTCGCTGAGTCATACGATCAGTTCGGCAACATGGATGCCTTCGAAATCGTTCAGATCATTAAGGCGCTCCAAGAGGATTCGACGGCCGATCCTTCTGCCGTGGGGAGTATCGAGTGGAGCTTGTTGCCCCTTCTTGATCGCACTAATAGTGCTTCTCCAAAATTCCTAGAGCGGCGGCTTGCAGATGAACCGTCGTTTTTTTGCGAAGTCATCCGTATCATATTTCGCTCAACTAAAGCGGACGGCGATTCCACACCTAATACAGAACAAGACCCAGCGATTGCGACGAATGCTTATCGTCTACTCTCTGAATGGCAGACACCGCCGGGCTCTCGGGAGCATGGTTCGTTCGACGGGGCCGCACTGAAAGATTGGGTTGCGAAAGTCAAAGCGAGCTGCGAGGAATCGGGACATCTAATTGTCGCGTTACAGCGCATAGGTCACGTGCTTAAATATTCTCCTCCAGATCCCGACGGGCTTTGGATCCATCATTCGGCCGCGCAAGTCTTAAACGCGAAAGACGCCGGCGAAATTCGAAAAGGGTTTGAAGTTGAACTGTTCAATTCTCGTGGCGTGCACGCCGTCGATCCTGAGGGAGGGCCTGAACGAGAACTCGCGAAGCTATATCGGAAGCAAGCTGAAGAAGTGGAATTGAGGGGCTACCCAAGACTGGCAGCTACCATGAAGGAAATCGCGGCATCTTACGATCGCGAGGCTGAACACAATGTAGCAACCGCCCATATCGAATCCGAGATTTTACAGGATTGAACGTCACAAATTGCGATTCCTGCAAACATGAATGGCGGTGAATCAATGAGTTTATCGCTTTGTGAAGTACCGAAGGGCGGGTCGATGGTGTGCGATTAGCATTCTTCCTGCTGATTACTAGTTGCGGTGTTACCAAGCTTTTTCGCTAGTGGGAAGCACCGCGTGATTGAGGGCACCTTTAGCTACGAATAGTTTTGCCATCATCTGCGCCTCGGGAAGCTGGAGCTGGTCGGCGAGTGCCTGGGCTCTCTGATAGTCATAGGGAGCGAGCGACGCGAGGGTCTGGACATAGGCCTGATACATTCCTACTATTGCACCGCTATTGGCTAGATCCAGCTCTCCGTCTTTGAGGATAGGGCCATCACTCAGATAGCCGTCGAGCGCAGTTGCCGCTGAGAGCACGTTGTTCAACTGTGCGACAGTACCCTCAAGGATGTTGCCCGCACTTACCGCGTCGAAGCGCATGAACGCTTCGGCCAGTTGAAGCCGAAGCTTGAGCTGCGCCACGGTCCGTGGCTGACTACTAAGAGCAACGCGAGCTTCCTGCAGAAGATTGAGCGGCCGTGTCACATCCTTCCCTCCCTGGAAACTGTTCGCAGCTTCTATAAGCAGTAGCGCGCGTTCTTCAGGAGCCATCTGGACCAATTGCGCGCGCACGGATGTCACGTCTCCCGCGTCTATTCCTCGAAGCACTTCTTCCCTGCTAATCTGTCTAAGAATTTCCTCTCGGTCGTCTGGGCTCACGATAAACCTTTCGGCAATTCCTTTGGCGAGTGTCGTGTCGCCTGCCGCGATCGCTCGCAGAGCTGCCTGCTGGTAAAGCGCTGTTCGCTCTTCCTTATGCTCTCCCGCTATCAGCTCAACTGCCTCAGCCACGGTCCGATCTCCAACCCTCTCCCAGAAGTCGCTTCCACCAGTCGACTTGCTCACCGCGGCATGGCGCGGCGATTCTAACTCACGCCGCAATACTGCAGCGCTCTCCGGCGCAACGTCAGCGGCGACCGCTATCATGTCTGCCAGCTGCGGTGCCAGGCCATTTGCCACGCCGCGCTGACCAGTCGCGGCTGCGACTAATTTGTTTACCAGTTTCGCCTCTTTCTCCCTTGTAAGTAACTGCTCGCCTGCCTCTCGACCACCTGTGCGATCTTCGCCAATTGTGTGGGTAAGGTTAACAAGGCCAACCGCCGTGAAGAAGGCATCGTGTCGCCCGGCTAGATCTGCCCGCATCAGACTATCAGCCAAGCCGTTCGCCGCGTCCTTGGCCATCGCCATGTCGTGCGCCCCGAGTCTCTGTAACAAGTCCGGCAACAAGGCGGAAAACCTCCGGGTCGGTGAACCTCGTATGATTTCGTAAACAGCACGAGGGTCTTTGTCTATCAGTTGGCCCGCCACGTAAGCTTCCAATTCGGCATCTTCCGGTCCCGCTGGCGCAGTTGGGTGCTGCGCTCGAGCTCCCGTGCTATGGAGTACCTCTAGCGCCATAGTTGGATCTACATCTGCGATGGTTCTAACGGCCTCGAGACGAAGCAGGTCGACGGTTTGAAGGGTGGTGTCATCCGGGTTGCCGCCGCCAGCAGCACTATACAGTTCGGCAAAGTCGCTCTCCATCTCTTGACAGCTTGTTCGAGCTAGATTTTGATCGGACGTTGCGATTAGCGCCACACCCAAACTTCTGAGCTTGATGCGATTTGTTGAGGACCTTAGACCAGATACACTTTTGAGAATAGACGAGACCACCTTCAGGGCACCCCTCTTAACATCAGCATTCGTCTCCGCTGTCGAAGGCAAGGCCGAGAGGACCGGTAGTGGGCTTATCACTGCTAGCAGAGATAGTGCCAGCACCATGATAAATACCGTGCGCTTTTTATTCATTTTGAACATTCCATTATCCTCTTCCGCTCACGGATGGCGCTTAGATTCTGTTTTCCGGGGGTCTTTTATTCGCCCAGTATTCAACGCCTAGTGGCAAGCCAACGAGGTGAGGGGAAGACACCCTCACGCCGCCGAACTTGCCCCGTCGGCACTCACCCCTTCTGCGCCTTCACTCGAAGCTGACAACCTTGTTGCCGCTGGTGGTTTCGCCGTCCCGCACCCTTAAGTGCCTCTCCCAGGGTCGTTCGCCCGCTGGGTTGGCCCACCCTGAGCCGTAGTTGGAGTCCGCGACGAGGAACTTTCGAACACTGCCATTGCTGTTCCAGAATATGTCTACGATGATCATCGCGTGTGAACTGTTCGTCCGGTACAATCCCATGCCCGGGCGGAATTTACTTTGATCCGTTACGGCGGCCGAGTTGTAAGCTCGGGACTTCCCGCCTGCGGCCAACGCCACGGTTTGCACCCACTCGAAGCACTGCTTCCGGATGCCGAAGAATTGAACGGTCTGCTCGTCGTTCGAAGGAAGAAACGGCGGACCGATGGGTAGGCTTCGGAAGTACCCGATGATCCGGTCAATTAAGGCGTTCTTCTGAGCTGTCTGATATTGCGAGGAGGCGAATTCGCCAAACATCTTTGACTTGACTTGGGTGAGGTTACAGTTAGTGGACCAGTAACAGAGCCTCGCGTAGTCGTTGATAGCGGCCCTCATTCTGGTCCCGTCGCCGCCGGCGGTGTCAGTCTGCCACGGCCCGTAGGTCGTAGAGAATGGAGACAGTGGCGTACTTCCCGCCGCTGAGCGTGCACTGGATGCGATCCGGCGCTGAACTGCGGTCTCAGCATTTCTGAAACCGGTCTGCGAAGCCCAACCCTCCGGCGTTGCGTACGCCGGAGCGACCGCCAGCACTGTTAGCATGACGATGGCACTTAACAATTTCAATTTTGTCATGGTTTTCCCGGTCAGGAAATGCTGACCGCCTCCTCTTTTCTTTTTTGACGTAGCCGTTTGCTAAACCATCGGCCGCCAACGGACCGAAAATTCGCCTGCGGTAATTCAACTTCACCGGCTTTCCAGGGCGTAGGCTTTGGCCACGCCGGAAATAGTCCTGGAACCATTGTTGGCGGCCGGTATGCATTTCTCACGGACACAACTGATCTATTTCAGCAGAAAACAGCGACCAGTTCTTTTCAGCAGGTTCCCACCAGTCCCTGATAACAGATACTTCGATAACGCCCGATTTGTTACCAGCGGGTTGGAAATATTTTTGGTCCAGTCGGAACTAGGGAGCGCGCCTGGGGTTGCCGCCGAAAATCTGACAAGGTCGCGTGGGGCGCGATGTCTTCGGCGTGAGCCGCAAGAAATTTATTTCCGGCTAGCGTAACAATCTGAGGGATACGATGGTATTTATCAGTAGAGGCGGGCGCAACGGGCAGCCTTGCAACCCTGTGCCCGTCTCTCAAGGGCCCGGTAAGATCACGTAATAAAGCCGCGGACTAGGGCTGGGCTGCGCTGCGGCTGCCATGGCAATGGACGACAACAGCAGCGTCGAAAACTGGTACGCGCTATACCAGAAGCACGTCTTGAGGATCGTGTACGCGATCCTCAAGGGGAGGTGTGTCGACCCGCCCGATCATGCGCAACAAGTTGAGCAGGACGTCTGGGTTAAAGTCTTGAAAGGTGCAGGTGGGTACGACAGCAGCCGCGAATTCGTCTACTGGCTTAACGGGCTGGTCAGAAACACCTCAATCGATCACATCAAACGGTGCGATCCCCGCACATCACCAATCGAAGCCAATGAGGGCATTCTCGGCGACGCCCCAGCTGCCGGGGCCGATTCGAGAATTGTCAATCGAATTCTACTCAGAGAGCTCTGGGAAAAACTCGACGATAATGAGCGGAAGCTCGCTACGCTCGTCTTCATCGAACAGTTAGAGGTCAGAGAGATTGCACACATATTGGGCATCAAGGAGAATGCCGTTAGGCAACGCAGGTTCCGACTGATTCGGAAACTTCAGAAGTTGGCGGACTGGAGATGATACGTCATAAGGCAGAAAATATGGTGAGGTGCATGGAGCCTGAGGTTTGGGCAACGGTCCCGGACTGTGACGCTCCTGACATGGTGATTGAGCAATACCTGGAGCACCTGAACGCCTGTCCTTATCACGCTGAATTTGAGCGCCGCAGAACGGACGCAGTACAGCTGACGTTCGACGCAGCTCGTAGCGCTGCGGACAACGGCACGTTGACCTTCTCCGACCAAGAAGAAGCGGCTGCGCTCGACACTCTAACTCGCTTAGCTTCCTTTCACGCGAGTGGCGCACAGGTCAGTGCGCTCAGGTTGAAGGCGAATGGCAAGGAAATCGGCACGCTCGATTTCGCTAACGGGCGCAAGCTGAAGAAGACGATTCGCCGCAGGCAGCCGCTACAAATCTACGGGCTGACGGGCACAGGCGAGCCCGAGTTGCTATTGGCGACTTACGTACCAGCCACGCAGGATCGTCCCGGCAGTTATCCCTTGCCGCTTAACGATGAGCAATCGTTGCGCCTTGATGTTAGGCCGTCGCGCGGCGCAAAAGTTCAGGTAACAATCTCTTGCTCCGCCGATGTGCCGCACCGTGAAAGTCAAAGTATGTTCTCGAGGCATAGTTCGGGATGGCGTTTGGTTCCAGTGTTCGGTGTGATTGCGGCTCTATTGAGCGTAGGGGTGATAGTAGTGCGCTACATCACCGACAACGAGAACGCCATTTACACTGCGCGTAATAATCAGCCTGATTATGAACCTTCGCTGAGTCCTGGAATGACCCCACAGCCGACGGCGCAACCACCTCAAGCAACACCCTCAAACTCGATGACTGATAAGCCGCCCGGCGTGCGCGCGGAACGGCCTCCTGGAACAGATGCACGGCCAGCCCCAACGGCGACGCCTGTGCGCACATCAGGCGGGTTGAGATCGGGTGGTCAACGTGTGGAAGAAATTACATCACTACGAAATGTTCATAAACTTTTCATTGACGAGCAAGCAGATGAGTTTGGCCAAGCCCTACGAAGCGCGGTCATCAAACGCCTCGAAGAATTAGGCTTTATTACCCGGGTTACTCGTGCAGAATCCGATGCGCGTCTACGGTTGAAGTGGGAGGGTGGCAACAGAGTTGCTTTTTCGATACTCTCAGGTGATACGGAGTTGCTAAATTTCAGAGCTGACTACGCAGATCCTACGCCAGAAACCGCTGACGCGCTCGCGCTTAAGTTAAAAGAACGCGTGCAAGCAAAGCTGAAATGATCAACTTACTGTGTGAGCGTTATTAATCTGCCTCCTGTTGCAACACGCGACAGTACCTATCTCCACTCGCCTTGAAGCGTGAATCCGGCCCAATAGAAAGGTAAACTCCACTCCGGCTTCTTCGGATGCTCATACATATCAATCTTTGCACGGCGCAAGGCCGCTGCAGCTGGCAGGTCGTCAACCAACATCCCCAGGTAGAACTTTGACATCAATTCAGCCGTAGCCTCGTCGTCCACCTTCCACAAACTTGCGACTACGCGCGGCACGCCGGCGTACATGAACCCGCGCGCTAGCCCAACCAGCCCTTCACCTTTAATGTCCTTGCCGATACTCGTTTCGCACGCGCTCAACGTCACCAAGTCGGCGTGCAGCTTGAGTTGAGTGATGTCCTTGAGCCGGACGAGTCCTTGTTGCGGCTGCCCACGGCTATCTATGAGCGACAAGACGATGGTAGCGCGCTCCGGCGCCTGCGGCGGCACAAACGCGTGTGTGGCGAGGTGGAGAATGCTGTAGTCGCGAGCCGCAGGACTCATCAGCGTGGCCATGTTCGCGTCAAACGAATCGGCCAGCTTTTGACGCGTGCGGTCCGGCACTAGAGCAATTATGTTTCGCGCCTCTTGAAGTGTGCCTGGCAACCTTGCGAGATAATCGCCTTGCTCGCATTCGGGACCTCGCGTGAGCGTGCCCATCAAGTCCAACTCGGCGCTTTGCAATAAATTCAAGGCGTTGCTCCGCCCTGCGACGTTACGGCCGAGATTCTTCGCTCTTTCGTCGTCGGGGGAAAAAACAGGGTCAGCAAACGCCAGCAAGGATTTCGGCGCGGGGGCCCGACCTGAGATTGCATGACGCATCTCGTCCAGCGATGTCAAAGAAGGTAGATAAATAATCTCATGCGCTATGCCGAGTGGAGCTACCGCCGCGCGTATGTCCTTTTCTCCGCGATTAGCATTGGAGGAACCAGGCGCTAAGATTGCGCCGAAAGGGATCAACTGCAAAGGACCGTCTGCGATGATAACCAGGCGTTTTTTTCCGAGTTGCGAAGCAATGGTCGAGCCCAGCAGCATGTCGCTAAGCTGTTTGGACGCGGCCACGTAGGCCTTCTGCGCCGCTGCAAGGCGATTCCGGCGCTCATCGGATGCTTCGTGTTTAATGCGGCAACCGGGCGCGGTCAGTGCACTACGAAATTCTTTGACCGCCAATTCGATTTCGGCCCTGCCAAGGAGTTCCTTTGTGATGAGAGGCTTTCTAATGTCCGGTGAAACGACCCACAGAAAACCTTTCTTCTCGCCGACCTCATACTCAAGGATCAGGGTGTCATCAGGATCGAGAAGCCGTCGCATCTCATCGAAACTGAGCGGGTACGGCTGCAGCAACGAAGCCACGTCCGTGTATCTGACCTCACGCTGAATATTTCTGTAGTTTTCCTCGCGGCTGCGCACCAAAGTTTCCATCTCCTGCGTCTGCGCTGGCGTGTGCGGGTCGCTCACGATCTGTCTCCTGCGTTTCAAAGCGTCGGTGAACATCGTTTGCGCGGTGATGACGCGCTCAGGCACATCCGGCCTCCCGCTATCGCCGACGCGAGCCTTGTTCAGCAAATCGAGCAACCGCCGAGCGCGCGCACGCTCACTCACTTGAAGGGAGAGTCTGTCGTAACCCTCTGAGGGCTGCGCATTGTGCATATCCATCAGAAGTTCGATATAAAGTTGGTAGTAAAAATAGCGCTCGGAGAAAAACAACGATTTCAATTCAGCGCTGCCAACTTTCGCTCGCACTGTCTCGACATAATTGACCGCCTCTTCGAGAGAAGCTCTGGCCTCCGGGAGCAAACCCAGGTCACGTTGAACCTGCGCCAGGTTGTAAAGAGTGCTAGCAGTATGAGCCGGGTCTTCCGTTGCATCGAGGACGTTCAGTGCTTTAAGGTAGTACGTGACAGCCGTCCGCTTGTCGGCGTCGCCGCCTTTCATGTAATAGGCTTTACCGTAGCTGTTGGCGATGATCGCGTCGCCGAGTTGATAGTTGAGCCGCTTATACAGCTTCAAAGCTTCGTCGAAGTCGCGAAAGCCCTGCGCATCATCACCGAGGCGAACGTTCATCGCCCCGATGCTGTTCAAGATGGCGGCCTTTAAACCTAAAACATTCGTCTCTTCAGTCCGCGGAAGTTGTCGGTTAGCCTCCTGAAAGTAGTCGCGCGCCTGCTTGTAGTCCTGCTTAGCGTTATAGACCAGGCCGATGTTTTTGAGATTATTGGCGTAATCGATTTGCACTTGGGAGCGGCGGCTTAAAGGGAGCAGCTCGATGAACGATTGGAGTGCGCGGTCGCTATCCCCCAAGTCGTTATAATACTCGGCGATGTTCGTCAGAGTGTATCCCTCAGAGGTGTCAATGTCCGCGAGTTTCTGGGCATCCGTTGTGTTCTTGCGGGCGGCAGGCCAGAGGGGTAGCGCCGCCTCGTAGGCTTTGAGCGCCAGTTCAGCCTCTCCCAAACCGGCGTACGAAAAGCCGATGTTGTTAAGTGCCTCGGCTTGGCCGTAGGGGTCACGAAGCTTCACCCATATTTCTGGAGCGGGAAGCAGAAATTTAAGGGCCTCGCTTAAGCGGTGCAGCTTGGCTAGCGAAAAGCCGAGCAAGTTACGCGTCTGCGCCTCGCCGCGTTCGTCGTTTAGTTGTTGGTATAGTTCGAGCGCCGCACGGAAACTATCTGCCGCGCATTGCTGCGGCACATCACCTTCTTCCACCCTGAACACATCGGCAGCGAAGAACGCTCGCTCCGCTTTAATGCGTACTTCATCAGGCCGCTCTGGCGGTCTTCGGTCAGCGAGCGTCACGTCAACACTCCCAGGCGGCGTGCTCGCGGCGGGCGCTTCAATCACAATGGTATAAGTGCCCGGGGCATTGGCGATGAAGGTGACAGGTTCGCGCCCATTCGTCCCGCTACTCGAATCTATTCTAGTTATAGGCTTGTGATCTGGCCCGCATACTGTAGTCACGATGTCGATGTTGTGCTGGTCTACCCAGATTCGGATGAGTTCCCGGTCTGTGGTTACTTTTAAGTGGTAACAGTGTGTCTGCCCCGGCGCAAAGTCTTGATGTCGGACTTTTTCGTCAC
>JANNJZ010000380.1:0-7556 GCA_031396065.1 Pyrinomonadaceae bacterium
CACACTGGCAGCGCTGCTGATCCTGCTGACGTTTCCAAAAGCCGGTGCTTGAACCACCTGCACGCTTGCTGGCGCGGTATTGTTCGACATTCGTGAGTCGAATCTGGAACTGACCACTGAGGCCGGCGTATTGATTATCCCAGGTCCGGCAGTAACTTTGGCGACAATCCGGATGTTGAGACCGGCTAACTTCGGGAAGTCAGCAACATTCACTGTGACGACGCCGCTGGAGCCGAGAGCCGGAGCAGAGCAACTACCCAAAGTAGTAGTGCATGAAAGGAATGTTAAGCCGGCTGGAAGCACTTGAGTCACAACCGTGTTGGGAGCACTGTGGGGTCCCGCGTTATTAACCGAGATATCGAAAGTCTCTTCTCCGCCCGTAGCAACAGGATCCGGTCCACTCTTAATTGATAACCCCAAATCGGCAGATGGTGGAGGCGGAGGGTTACGGCGTGTAAATGTGATCGTGCCCGCATTGGTCAGATCTTTGAATCCACCGTCTGAAGTGTGAGAGCTGACCAGGTACGGTTCGGGCCAACCGCCTCCCAGGCCGACGACCGGAAACAGCTTTTGATTGCCATCGCCGTAGCGGAAAATGATTGTTCCGTTGATCTGTAACTCGATCTCGAAGTTAACCGGATTCTCTCCGCGAGTAACGCCCAGCGCCATCGGCGCGTCATACGTCACGGCCTGCCAGCGGAAGATGATCCGATCCGGATCCGGACGGACGATGTACACATCGTCGCCCGACCGCTTGTCAGTACGCAGATCATCCCAAGCGCCGGCAATTATCTGCTTACCATTCAACCGGCTGGGGGAGCTTTGATCATCCAGGCCGTCCGGATAACCCGCATAGAGCGCCCCGTTTGTGGAAACCCAAACGAAGGAAAATTCCTGCTCAAAGGCTCTAAAACCAAACGGCAAGTCTATTTGCCTGGTTGAGTCGTCGGCGTTGAGACCCAACGGCGTTCCGCCTGTAGACAGCGGACTTGCAGGGCCTTCCTCCACGATAAAGGGATCCGCAACCCCATCATCAACTGATATCGGCGTTGAGGAAACAGGGCCGGCGTTGCCCACTTCATCTACTGCTCTGACAGCGATGAAACCAGAGTGGTGTTTCCAGGGAAGTCTGACGCGTACAAATTGAGATTGTCCAGCATCTTTGGGGAGAGGACCAGGTAAAGGCGTTGCCAAATCAAACTTCGCCGGATCGCTCGCGTCCGTGTCCGAGAAACGAACCTCATAAGCGGTGACTTTTCCGGTGCTTACATCATCTCCCGGAGCGTCCCAGCGCAGGGAGTAGTAGGGAAAGGACTGGTCGACCAGGGTGATGTTATTAATCGGGCCCGGCGACGTTGTGTCTGAGCTATTGACGCCCAGCAATGCACTGTTCACGTCAGCGCTCCGTCCCGTCGAAACCGGGAAATCACTTGGGGATTGCCCGTTGGCTACATAACCACTGTAGAGCAAAGTTGAGCGCAGCTTCTGCATGGAGAGAGCCGGAAATGCGGCACATAACAGGGCAGCGTTGCCGGTCACGTGGGGAGCTGCCATTGAAGTGCCGCTCGCAAACATATACGTGTTTCGTGGAGTGGTGCTAAGGATGTGATCACCCGGGGCGACCACGTGAACCGTACCCGGGCCGAAGTTGGAAAAGTTTGCCAGGTAACCTCCAACATTTGCAGCCGCCACTGAAATCAAATTGGTGGCAATGTAGCTGGAGGGATAGGTCGGAAACCTGTCGTTGTTACTCGCTTCGTTACCTGCTGAGACAACAAATAGAATTCCGGCATCGCCCAATGCCCGCACCGATTCAAGTTCCGCTTGCGAAAAACCACCTCCGCCATAGCTGTTATTCAGCACCCGGATGTTCGCGCCCCTGACGCCACCTGAACTGCTCCAGAGTTCGCGCATCGCTTTCGAATAAGCGAACGCCTTCAGCATGTCGGCCGACGTGCCGGCCCCATCCGGGCCCGTCAGGAACTTGAGCGACAGCAAGCTGACTTGCCAGTTAACGCCAACTACCCCTTTGCCGTTGTTGCCCTGAGCTCCGATGGTGCCGGCCACGTGAGTTCCATGATCATCAACGTCTCCTGAATATTCGTCCGCCGGGGGATAGGCAGGCGCCGTGTAGTCAAAAACCGTGTTGTCGTTGTGGGCAAAGTCCCAGCCGTGAATATCGTCAACATAGCCATTCGCATCGTCGTCGACTCCATTGTTGGGAACCTCGCCGGGATTGGTCCAAACATTGTCGCTGAGGTCCTCGTGATTGATGTCGATCCCTTCATCAATAATTCCGACGACAACATTTTTGCTGCCGGTGGTCATTTCCCACGCCGGTTCAGCGCGAATATCGTTGCCGGGAGACTGCTGACCCGTATTCTTGAGTCCCCACATCTCCGGGTAGCGTGGATCGTTCGGTGTCTTCGTAGCGTAGCGGATGTAGTTTGGCTCCGCATAGAGGACATCAGGCCGGGCACGCAACGCTTCGATTGCGCGCTCAGTTTCCTCAGGAGCGACGCGGGCCAGACGGAGGCCCCGAACTAGTTCAGGGCCTCCAAGTCTTTGAAAGTCGACCGGTATATCGGCACGCCCTCCCACAACCGCCGATTCCAGCTGGGAGCTTTCCTTCGCAACCGGCCCGTCCGGGCGGAAGCGTACGATTATCTCGCCCGGCACTGACCCGGCGCGATAACGCTTATCTTTATTGGGCGAGTCGTTCTCCGCGGCGGACCTGGAGTCGTTCCGTGATTCAGAGTCGCGCCTGAGTCCTCGGTCGGCGCCCCTGGCAAAGGCTTTCTGACTTTGGCCCTCGACCTGGGCAGAGCCAAGCCGGGCAAAACTCGCAGCCACAACTGCAACGAAGGCCAACAGGGCGACGGCCGAAACCATCAGTCTTCGATAGCTAAAGGGCCGACTGATCCCGGCCATAAATATTCGGCTGCCGTGAGGCACACAACCGCGTCGATGAGGTGTTTTGGACAAACCCTGACTCCTTGAACATTGAAAGGTGATTGATCGGATAGGCCGTGTCGGCGACAAATCCTCAAAACTTCTGGCCGCAGACAGGAACTTGAAGGACACACAAAAGGACAACCAGAGAGACGCAGTTTAGTAGCAAACTGTAACCGCAGCGTTGCCCCTCCTCTGGATAAAGGGCTCATTTTATTGAGGAAAGTTCTATTTTGAAGCTATTGACGTCACAAGCAGAGTGATCAACTTAGGTGTCACTGAAACGCAGGGCTGGGAGCGCGGGCATCTTGCCTGCAAGAGCTCCGCAAGGCGCGAAGGAATCGGTGACACTCAACGTGGATTGACCACGCGGCTAAGAGCGCCTGTCGGCGCAGTGCAGGCAGGATGCCTGCGCTCCCAGTGCCTGCGCTCCCAGGCTACGGCTGACCGAATCGCGCTCGATACTCGGGCGATGAAATGAATGCCAGCACCATCTCCGCTTCCACGAAGCTGGGGTATGAATTCAGTTTGTTCAACCAGAACGCATAACCGGCCTCATCAGGATCTCGCTTCATGTAACCAAAGTATTCCATCTGCACAAACGCGGGATTAAACTGCTGCGAGTAGAACACCTGTCCGTAGCGCGTCTGGAACGTCAGGGCTCCACCCGCCCCCGTCTGCGTTCCGTCCACGATCTTGAACAACACACTCGCTCTAGTCTCCGAACTATTTCCTAACCCATCGATCAGTGCGCTGCGCTCGGCCGGAGTGGGTCCGACCCCGGTCGTCTGGAAGAGTCTGTCAACATACAGCTCGTTGCTCAATGCACCAAAAATCGCCAGGAACTCCGCCCGGCCAACGAACTGGTTCACGAAGGCTTGCTTGTTGGCATTGATTACCGCCGGATCGAGTTGGTTGTTGACGACAATGCCGGCCGAAACCGCGGCATGGTCGCGCGTAAATTCATCCTTGATATTATCGGGGGGTACTGACCCGCCGAAGTAAGAGAAGCGGCCCAGTGAGCCGCGATAGACCCGCAGGACAAAGTAGCCGGTGTTTTGAAACTCCGGTGAAATGAAGAAGGCCGCACTCGTGGTCTCCCGTTGCCGGCTGATGCACTCAGTCTCGGTTTGCAAAGGTGGACGACGCGCCGGATCGCTACACTTCGTAATGTTGTCGGTCCAGAAGTCCCAGCCTGGCCCATCGGGTTCTCGATTCAGAAAATCGAGATACTGCTGCCGTACAAACTGCCGCTGGTCATCGATTGGATTTGGGAGCGGAGCTGTTCCACCGACCGTGAATTGCAGTGCCTTGGCAAGGGTGCCCGAAGTCTTGAAGTTAAAGTTGTAGACGCCGTCAGCCAGTGGCCCGAGGTCATAGATCTGGGCCGTAGTCGTTACTGCCTGAATCGATGTCCCAGAAAACTTCTCGACACTCGCATCCACGGTAAAGTCGTTACCGGTTCGGGTAGGAGTTCCCCAGGAAACGATCCGATAACCCGCGTCAGGAAACTTGGGCCTCACGTAGATAGATGTCCTTCCACCCAGAGTCCAGGCCTTCAGTTGATCTATCTGCTGCGCTGTCAGCACCACCGGTTGCCACTCCGGTGAAGGGCTCGGCGATGGCGACGGACTCGGTGATGGCGACGGACTCGGCGAGGGTGAGGGTGACGGTGAAGGACTCGGCGATGGTGAGGGTGAAGGGCTTTCACCGGTTACCGTGATTGTCCCGGTCATAGTCCCGAGGTGCACATTGCAATAGTAGGGAAACGTACCCGGTGTGTTGAACTGATGTAAGTACTCATCACCTGGGAAGGAGGCCACGGCGGAGGAACAACCTGAATCGAATGGAGAACAGAATCTATTATCGGCGATGCAGCAGGTGCCGCTTACCACCGTGTGAGGGTAGCCCTCCCAGGTCCACCGAACTATGTCACCAACCGCGATGGTGACAGTCTTTGGAACGAAGAAATTGTTCGTGACACTGACCTCAACTGTTTGGGCCGCTCCTGGTAGAGCCGACAGTAGAGGTTGTCCGTTGTCTGCCGGCAGTCCCGCAATGAGCGGCACAGAACTGTTGAACCTCCCGGCGTTAGGACCATGAGCATCTGCGCGGCTATGGAAGATCGCTGCCCAGAACGGCCCGGCAGCAATCTCAGGTTGACCTGCAAACATCAACTGGCCGGAACCGAAGTCTTTTATCCAACCACTGCGTACCGGTTCAATTGTGCTGCGGCAAAAGGCCGATCCTTCGCGACTAGACTCGGCATTCGCGGTGGCAGTTTGAGGCTGTTCGCTCAGCGCGATCGCTACCAGGATTACAACTGCTAAGACCAGAACCTGTCGAACCGTTAGTCGCATCACGTCACCCTCCAGGTGTAAGAAATTCGTTGTCACCCGCGTTGCAGGTGATTGCTTCGGTGGTTATTCGGTCAGCGTCTTATTTTAGGAATCTGCGGTATAGGTTGAAGCCAAGCATGAACCGACTCGGCGGCAATACCTGATTGCTGGAATTGTACCGACTCGTCGTGGTCGTCTGCGTGTTTGAGAAAGTCAGCGAAAAGGTATGGCGGCCGACGTCCTTTTCTATACCAAAGCCCAGTTCCGCCTCAGACTCATTCCTGAATCCGATGATCTTGTTCGTGCCGAGGGCCCGCACGGCCTCTACCTGGCCCAGCTTGAAACCCACGCGCGGAGTGTATTCAAACATGAGAGAAATGGTGGGTCTGATCCGCGCACTAGCGCCAAAGCCAAAAGACGCCGCGTGCTGGTCCTGGCTAAACTGATCTGCCAGAGGCTCGCGGGGAAAGAAATCTGTAGATCTGGGATCGAAACGGCGGCGAGTGTTCGCGTTCAAATGCAGCGCGGGGGAAAAGAACAGGTGAACGTATTTTGAGGCGCTTCGGGCCACCATCAGCTGGAGGTTATATGTGTGATCCTTCTTAAAGTTGTCATCGCCTTCGACGCTCGCATAGCTCGAGAGGGCAATTGGAGATCGGCCATCCTCGTCTAGCAAGTGATACCCAATGCCAAGTTCAATGGTCTTACACAACCCCGACTGGCAGATTGGTGAACGATACACGCTGACGTAGAGCCGGTCGGAAATTCCATAGAAGCCTCCAAAGGAAGAGACCGCAAAACTATCGAGGCCCAACAGATCCTGGTCGCTTTGGCCCAACGGCCTTACTGGCTGAGCGAAGCGATGCGTAAAGTAGAGGTTCACGCTTCCCTTTAGCACTCGCTTTGGGGTGGGCACATTCACCAGACGGTAATCATAAGGTTCGGGCTCGAGTCTGTGGCTGTGCTCCACCTCGGCTACGACCGGCTTCGATGTTTCGGGCGGGATCTCTGGTTGATCGAGGCGAGTGACGGTCTTCGCTCGGGTATCGATCCGGAGCCTTTCACCCCCTGCTTCCACAATCACAACTCCTGCGGCGCTGTCGTCAAACTTAACCTG
Source organism: Pyrinomonadaceae bacterium (assembly GCA_031396065.1). Taxonomy (GTDB): domain Bacteria; phylum Acidobacteriota; class Blastocatellia; order Pyrinomonadales; family Pyrinomonadaceae; genus PSRF01. The sequence goes on from JANNJZ010000380.1 coordinate 6,409, forward strand.
CACCTTGCCGGTGGCGCTGGTCTGTTCCTCTGTCACCACCAACTCGCCGGCCATCTCATCATGACCTGAGCCACACATCACCGAACATTCAAAGGGGAACCGACCCACCCGCGTCGGGGTAAACTCAACTGCCGTGACGGCATTCGCCTTGAGTTTTTTATTGACCCCCAGCTCTTCAATCGCAAACCCATGCTGAACGTCAGTCGAACTAATAAGCAGCCTCACGGGCTTGCCCTTCTGCACAGTGATCAGCTTCGGCTCAAATTCGAATTGCCGGGCCGTCATCTTGATCTCAACGGGTGCCGCTCCGGTTTCTGTTTGCGCAGCCGCGAAAATACCGGCGCAGACCATGACCATACAGATAACAAGTGGTCGAAGGTACGCTGTCATCTTTGGGCGCATGCCGCGTTGAGTGCTCCGGTCTAGGCTATTGACCATGCATCTTTTCCTTTCAAGTGAAGGCAAAAGAGATCGCCCTGATGACACACTTCGAGGACAAAGGCTTCGTGCTTACTTTCGCAAACACGGATAGGCCAGTAAGGAACCCGCGCTGAACTAACGCGCAGCACGGGGCACAAGCCTGGGGATTGACTTAACCACGATGCAACAAAGATGCCGCGTGATTCAGGAGCACAAGGGGAAGTTTTTCCAGCGCAAACAGTTGTGTCGAGAGGGAAGCGGAAGGATCAATCCAGAATTATGAATAAGAATTCAAAACCTCGTACTTAGTTGTGTGAGTTCAATTTGGTTTTGTCGATCAGAGACCGCTGGGACCGCAGGCGGCTCGGCCTGGGACCGCAGGCACCTGCAGAAGCGCCGTAAGGCGCGGATCGAGCGTTATTCAACATAGGGCTGATAGCGCGACTAAGAGCGGCTGAAGCCGCCATTGCAGGCAGGATGCCTGCGCTCCCAGCTTAAGGTTGACCGAAGCGAGCCCGGTACTCTGGCGAGGAAATGAATGCCAGTACCATCTGAGCGTCCACAAAGTTGCCGCCATACTGGTTCAGCTTCGCCAACCAGAATGCATATCCAGCATCGTCCGGATCTCGCTTCATGTAGCCGAAGTATTCCATCTGCACGAAGCCAGGATTCAATTGCTGATCATAGAAGAGCTGTCCGTACCTGGTCTGGAACACCAATGAACCATT
>JANNJZ010000419.1:0-13789 GCA_031396065.1 Pyrinomonadaceae bacterium
GATACGACTCCAATCCGGCCTTCGCGATGAATATGACCCGGCATGATCCCTATCTTGCACCTGCCGGGGCTAATGATGCCGGGACAATTTGGACCAATCAATCGAGTGGCTTTGTCCCTCAGGTACTCCCTGACCTTCACCATATCGAGCGTGGGTATGCCTTCGGTGATGCAAACCACCACGGGTATCCCGGCGTCCGCCGCTTCCATGATTGCGTCTGCCGCAAAAGCCGGAGGCACGTAGATCACCGATGCGTTGGCGCCCGCTTCCTTCACCGCGTCGGCGACGGTGTTGAAGACCGGAATGTTTTCGTGAGTGGTGCCGCCTTTACCCGGCGTCACTCCACCAACGACGTTCGTTCCATACTCCACCATCTGTTTCGTATGAAACGTCCCCTCCTTGCCAGTAATTCCCTGGACAACGAGGCGCGTGTTCTTATCAACCAGAATGCTCAAGAAGTTCTACCCCAGAAAGAAGATGTATTAGAAGACCGCGGAGTATAACATGCGACGCGGCTTCGCTCCACGGAGCTACGGCCCTATTCATAGGTTCGTTTAGATGTGGGCACCGCCCAGCGGTAGGTCGTAGATAAGAGGCGCATCCCGGCATCCACGGCGCACCGGTGGGCGGTGCCCACCTCTAAACGAACGGACGTTTGGGGGCCAATCAACGAGTAATGATGACTACCTTCTTCCATCCCTTGGCCGGGAAAAAGCTGCCCAACCAGTCGCCGGCTGGATTCGTTTCACCCGCCGCCGCGAGATCGATGGAAAATGTGCCGGCCCGGAACGGGATAGAGTCCACCAGAAAACTCCGACTGTCGTATTCACCAAGTCTCGGCATTAGGAAGGTCAGATTCATCACCTTGCTGTTGAGCTTCAGCGCCATCTGTACAGGTTCGCGAAAGTTGCACATTCCTCTGGCACGAACCACCCTGGCAGTATTTCCCTCAACTCCTTTAACAACCTTCTGCGCATCCTTGAGTTCATCTATCTTGAGCTCCGATTTCGCTTCGTAAATCCCGGTCGGGTCGATTACCTTGCCCTGCTCATCTCGGACCACGTAACGCAGACTGCTGCCCGCGCAAATCTGCGCGCTGGCGTTGGGAGGTAAAAGAAAGAGTCCGGTCGCGAGAAACAAGAGGACCAGCAGTGTCTTCGGCAACGCCTTAATAGTTTTCATGTTGTCTCTTCTCATTTTCCTGGAACATCAGAAGCTAAAGCGAAAACGTTTTCCTGTGCGTCGCTGGTGTCCTGTTTCTAAAGTTCGATTTACAAATGCGGCCGTTAGAGAACTACAGGAATCTTTGGCTCTAAGCTTGGCGCTGCGGCTTTGCCGCCTTCCGTGCGGTGAGGCTCCGCCTCACCGGCACCTCTATTTATTTTGAGGCTATGCCTCCGCGCGACATCAGAGGCGCAGCCTCAAAGAATGAAACCGCTATCGGAAAGGCCGAGCCTTTCCGCACGGAAGGCGGCAGAGCCGCAAAGGCCATCACTGCACCTCGGTGAACTTTCTGTTTTATGACCCAAAAACTTGACTCATTCACATCCAGTTTGACGCGACAAGTAATCTAGTTCCCTGAACATCGGTCCGGTTTCAGCCGTCCGCTACACGGACTGCATTCCTTATTGCGCCTGATCCCAGCAGTGAACTGCTGGGCTATTCTCAACGGTCCGCGAAACGCGGACTGTCAAAAACGAAATGAAACAGCTCACTCACGCGATTTCCACCTTATCGCCGTAACCAGGGACCGTCACTTCCCAGCTGAAACGTTCGCGAATATGTTCGGCCATTGCATTGGCTGCCTCGGGCTCACCATGCGTTATGAAGGTACGCCGCGGAGACGTTTGCATCCCTTCAAGCCATCGAAGGATCTCCTTCCAATCCGCGTGCGCAGAAAAGCTGGTAATGCGTTCGACTCGACAACGCACGGGCACCCACTGTCCGAATATCTTCACTTCCTGCTCGCCGTTCAAAATGCGCCGGCCGCGAGTGCCGGCCGCCTGATACCCGACAAAGACAAGAGTCGCATTCGGATTTGGCAGCAGCCTCTGAGCATGATGCAACACCCGTCCGCCGGTCATCATGCCCGACGCGCTAATGATCACATGCGCTCCATGCGCGTTGTTGATTTCTTTCGATTGCTGCTTCGATGAAGCCGCCACCATTGAATGGGTCCGGAGCGGGTGCTGCGGTCTGGCCAGCACACTCGCATAATCTTCATCCTGCTCTTCCGTGCGACTTGCATAGGCCTTCGTCGAAGCTGCAGCCATCGGCGAATCCACATAAACCGGCAACACCGGAATCGCCTTCTCATCCTCCAGTTCACGAATCAGATAGATAATCTCCTGCGTCCGACCGACTGCGAACGCTGGAATCAGGATCGGGCTACGCTGTTCCACTGCGTTATTGATGACCCGCCTCAGTGCATCTTTGGGTTTCTCCGGATCGTGAAGGCGATCGCCGTAGGTTGACTCAACCAGCAGATAGTCGCAGTTGGATGGAGACGCCGGGTCGCGCAGTATGGGTTGGTCGTAGTGGCCCAAATCTCCCGAGAAAAGTATCCGGCGGCCCGCGCCATCATTTCCGGCACCCTCAATCTCAACCAGGATCAAACTCGATCCTAAGATGTGACCTGCAACGCGAAAGGTGGCGATCACTCCTTTAGCTACGGCAAACGGCTCTCCCGCGTTTGCCATGGGCTGCAACAAATCCAATGCGGCAAACGCGTCCTTTTCGGTATACAGTGGTAGTGCCGGCTTGTGCTTTGTTACCTTATGCCGATTGCGATAGTCCGCTTCCTCTTCCTGCAGCCGGCCGGCGTCAGGCAACAGTATCTTCAGCAAGTCGGCAGTCCCTCTCGAACAATAAACTGGTCCATGAAACCCTTGCCTCACCAGGCGAGGCAGGTATCCCGTGTGGTCTATGTGCGCATGAGTGATCAGCACGGCGTCGATCGCGCGAGGATCGAAGGGCGGCTCCTGCCAGTTTCGCTCCCGCAGTTCCTTGAGCCCCTGAAACATTCCGCAATCAACCAGGACGCGGGAGTGGCCCGTCTCGATGAGGTATTTTGATCCGGTTACAGTGCCAACTCCGCCCCAGAAAGATAATGTGGCCAACTAAACCTCCCAATGATGCAAGGGTTCAAGGATTCAAGCGACTTCGCCCTGAGCGTCGGGTGTTTGGATTGGATCCCGTCCTGTCCTTTGGTAGCCGAAGAAAACCAGCAGCGCCGGTACCAGCAAGGCCAGGTTACGCAACGCAGTTGTCACGCCAAGCTGACTGGCAATAATCCCGCCGAAGCAACCACATTCCAATCCCTCGGGGAAACCCAGCCAGTATCTGTAGTAGAGAGCGAAAGCAGAGAAACCGACCAGCAAAGCGGCTGCCACGAGCGCTCCCAAGCGCACCGTCCGGGGCAACAACAGAAGAATCGCAGCGAGGATTTCGACTCCAATGACGCCAATGGTGGCCGGCCAGGTCCAGCGGACCTGACTGTGTCCCGCAGCGCTTATCAGTTCACCGACATTTGCCGCAAAAGCCTTAACAATGAAAAGCTTCGCACCGGCCGTGAACAAGAAAAGCGCCGCCAGGCCGAAGCGACTGATCTGAACCAGAACCGAAAGTATTTTCCTGGAGTTCATTTGAATGCGTAAAGCAAACTGTTAGTTTGCGGTGATCGGTTGGCTTCCAGGTCGAGTTGTTACCCATCACCGCAAACTAACAGTTTGCTCTACATTAGTTAAGCAGCCAGGGCAACCACCTTCTCGGCGGCGTCCTTCATTCCGTTGGCCACGGCAAAACCCAGTCCCGACTCACGAATCACGCGCTGGCCTTCTTCGACGTTTGTTCCTTCAAGGCGCACCACCACCGGAACCTTGATACCCAGGTTCTTCGCAGCTTCCACCACCCCGCGCGCCACCATGTCGCAACGGACGATGCCTCCAAAAATATTTATCAAAACTGCTTTCACGTTTTCGTCGGCCAGCAAAATTCGAAAGGCGGCTTCCACTCTCTCCTGCGAGGCACCGCCGCCCACATCGAGAAAGTTTGCCGGCTCGCCACCCGCGAGCTTGATGATATCCATCGTAGCCATCGCGAGTCCGGCGCCATTGACCATACAGGCAATGTTGCCATCGAGCTTGATGTAGTTGAGATCGAATTTCGACGCCTCGATCTCCAGCGGCTCCTCTTCATTTAGATCACGCAGGTCGAGAAAATCCTGGTGGCGAAACATTGCGTTGTCGTCAAAGTTGACCTTCGCATCCAGGGCAATGAGCCGTTCGTCTTTAGTTAACAGAAACGGATTGATCTCCATCAACGAAGCATCCATCTGCTCGTATGCGGAATAGAGCGACTGCATAAACTTTACGGCCTGGTTAATGAGGGCTGCCGGAATTCCGATGGCGAAAGCCAGCTTGCGAGCCTGAAACGAACGAAAGCCGACCGCCGGATCAATAGTCTCCTTGAAAATTTGTTCCGGCGTGTTGGCCGCAACTTCTTCGATGTCCATCCCGCCCGCGGCTGACGCCATAAAGACGGAACGACCCGACGCTCGATCAAGCACGATCCCCAGATAGAACTCTTTGTCGATCGGTAGTCCTTCTTCGATGAGCAGGACTCGCACCGTACGTCCTTCCGGTCCGGTTTGATGTGTGATCAGGTTCATCCCCAAAATCTCGGCCGCAACTTTTTGGGCTTCTTCCGGACTCTTGGCCAGCTTTACACCTCCGCCTTTGCCGCGGCCGCCTGCATGAATCTGGGCTTTGACTACGACGACCGGCGTGCCCAGTTCCTTTGCAGCTGCATACGCCTCTTCGACTGACCGCGCGACCACGCCTCGTGGCACCGGCACACCAAACTTCCTTAGCAGTTCTTTACCCTGATACTCATGAATTTTCATTAGTTGCCCTTAGTAGATCGAAACATTAATTCGCGAAATGATTTGGTTGGTTGGAGCCCTTGGAGTTTAGCGGTACAAAAGAGATGACTGCAAGCGCAGAATAGGAGCAGAATAAACGCATCTACTTAAGTTCCCGCCGGAGGATTCTCAAATGAGCGAAGTAATAGTCACATCCCTCGCAAACTTGAAGAACGAAGTTAGATATGGAGACGGCCATATCCTGATGACAGACGAGCCCATCGATGCCGGGGGTGAAGACGCAGGGCCCGATCCCTACACGTTGCTACTGGCGGCACTGGGCAGCTGCATCTCAATGACCACGAGGCTATATGCGAAGAGAAAAGGCTGGCCGGTTGAACGCGTCATCGTGCGGCTCAGGCAAAACCGCATCCATGCGAAGGACTGCCAGGAATGCTCCGAAGCGGCTGAAGGCTACGTTCATCGCATCGAACGTTCAGTGACTTTTGAAGGCGATTTAACTGAGGAGCAACTAACCCGGCTCCAGGAAATTTCTCACAAGTGTCCGGTGCACAAAACACTGACCTCCCCGATCGTGATTACCGAATTGAGGGATGAGTGACCGACCGATGCCGGGGCAGTAGCCCGACTGTTAAGGAGGGCTCGGGCTATACTCAACCCGCATATTCCCCCTGGCCTTGGCAAACCGATCCACGCGGGGTACCCAGCGTGCGTCCCACGAAAAAGGGCTTCCAATCATTGCTGATTGAAAGCCCAAACTGGTCGGGACGCCGAGATTCGAACTCGGGGCCTCACCCACCCCAAGGGTGCGCGCTACCAGGCTGCGCCACGTCCCGTAAAGCCTCCCTAGTATCTCTGCTAATAACCAATTGTCAAATGCAACGCCGTCGTTGCTGACGTCAGGTCATACACCGAGAGCTTTTCCGTTAGTCAGTCCCAATTAGGTTCCCCTGCACAACGTTGTCTCCAGCTGATTGAGTCTTGCCAGCGGCATCCCTCACTTTTTGGACAGCGGGAAGGAGCAGGCCAATGAGCACTCCTCCCTTAACTTGCTCGGCTTCTTCAGCGGACAACTCCTGCTCGGCTTGCGGCAAGTCATCAATCGTAATGCGTTTCTCGTTATCTTCTGACATTTAAACTCTCCTTTTTTGAGGGCTATGCGCGTACTAAAGCTCGCGAAGCATCCAACAACTGCCTTCAGCTGCGGCGCGCGATCAGCATTCAAGCTGCAGGAAAGAAGTTATTTGAGAAACATGCTATCGCGCCGTCAGCTGCAAGGATTGTTATATGGCGCCTTTCGAATTGATCGATGCTTTCTTCACCAATTCACGCAACTCCTCAGCGACTGAACCTGAACCCAACATCGAGAAAATGCTAGCGCCGAAGGTTGGCATGAAAGCAATCTTGCTCCCAAAGTCTGATGGCGATTTAAAACGCACAAAGACCAAACCGATACCACCAGAATAATTGACATCATCAACTTCTGATAAGGGAATTGCAATTCGTTTGAACCAATCGAAAACGTAAAGCGTGTCATCATCTACGCGGACGAATTTAAGGAGACTTGAACGCCAGGAAAAGAAAACGAGAGCCGCTAATGTAAAGCCCAAGACGAACAGGCCATCAGGGAAAAGGGCCAAGGCATGAGTTAGGAGGCCCGCTATTACTAGAATTACTGCTCCGGCTAGCGGCAATGGGAGAAGTTTCGCGAGTGCTGTGTTCAGAGAGGAAATACGTCGAGTCATAGAGAAGCCATGTAACAACTGTTATCTAGAGGAAAAAGATTCTCAGGTAGGCGTCAACAAGGAACCCGGCCGGCAGACTCTACTCTAAGCCGTTGTCGTCTCTTGATTTCGGCTCGAGAAGTGAGAGTATCTCGCGCAATTCTGAAGCGACCTGTCTCAAGGCTTGTCGATCTTCAGCCGTTCTTGATGCCGGGGTCGAAATCGCAGGGAAGACTCTCGGCTCACCTGACAGCAGTAACGGCGTCAGCGTCGAAACGCTCTCGCCCGAATGCTCCTCGCCTTCGTCCGATGATACGACCCGGAATTTACCACCCGACCGCAAGTCGTTTGCCAGTCTCTTCTTGGCCCCAGCAATCGTGTATTGGTCCTCGTATAGCAGTTCCTTGATCCGCAGCGCTATTTCCACGTCTCGTTTGCGATATACGCGCTGGCCGGCACGATTCTTCTGCGGCGCCAGCATCGGGAACTCCGACTCCCAATATCGCAACACATGCGCCTGCACTCCGGCGAGTTCACACACTTCACCGATCTTGAAGAAGAGCTTCTCAGGTATGGCTATGGCAGGACTGCCCATGATCCAAATACGAGCGGAACAGTTTCTTCCTGGCGAAAAATAATGGCTAGAAAATTACATGGAGACTAGTGGCGAGATTGCCAACAGCTCGGCGAGCGGACATGTTACTTCGAGCCCTTTGACGTGTCAATACTTACATTTAGCGGCCCTGAGTTAAAACGGATTCTTAAAGGTAACTTCTAAGGCTGGGATCGCAGGCGGCTCGCCTGCATAGGCGGCGAGAGCCGGTCTTAGTTGCGTGGTCAAGTAGTTGCCACTTCACGTAGTCGCCAATTCATGCAGTTCCTGATAGTGCGAGGTTGAATTGGGATGAACCATTTGTGCCTGACGGCACTCCTGCTGGCGAGCCGCCTGCGGTCCCAGGGAGCGCCGGTGGACGCGCTCTGAGGCTAACGCTATAATCCGCCTTCCCCTAAGCTCCACCGCCGCATCGGAAGGTATTTTCAATAGTGACCACTACGCCAACTGCCTATCGTCTCGCCTCTCGGCTCGACAACATCGGCTTTTCAGACATCGTGAATATTCGCAATCGGATAATGAAGCTGCGCGAGCAGGGTGCAACCGTTTTCCAGTTTGAGGGCGGCGAGCCATACCTGACCACGCCGGATTTGGTGAAGGCAGCAATGACCCGAGCGCTCGAGGAAAACAAGACTCGTTATGCGCCATCGTCCGGCATACCGGAGTTGCGTGCCGCGATTGCCGACAAGCTTCAGAACAAGAACCAAATCCCGGTCGCAGCGGCTGACGTCATAGTTTTGAACGGTGGCATGCAGGGCCTTTTCGGCGCGTTTCAATCCGTTGTTAACCCCGGCGATGAAGTACTTGTCTTCTCGCCCTTTTGGACCCCAATCAGAGATTTGATTGCATACTGCGGAGGCAAAGACGTCCTGGTGCCCACCAAGGAAGCACGGGAAAACGGATTTGAGCAGACGCTCGCACGGTATTCAACGGACCGAACCAGGGCCATCTACTACAACACGCCGCAGAACCCTACGGGCATCGTCTTTACCCGCGATGAAGCCCATGCCGTTTCGCGTTTTGCGCAGCACCGAGATTTGATTGTCATAGCCGACGAAGCCTACGAGGATTTGATTTACGACGCGGAGCATTGCTCGATCGCGTCAATCGAAGGAATGCTTGAACGCACCATCACCATGTTCACCCTTTCGAAGTCTTATGCAATGACAGGTTGGCGGATTGGCTACACCGCCGCTCAGGAACCATGGATGACGGGATTGCGCAAGACCACACTCTATTCGTCGAACGGGGTTTCCACGCCGACGCAGTGGGCGGCGCTGGCAGCCATAACCAGCAACGCGGACACTCTTGAAGACAATCGGATGGCGTATCGACAGCGACGTGACTTGCTCGTGGCGGGACTTAACGAACTCGGACTGACATGCGAAACACCGGCGGGAGCGTTTTACGCGTTTCCAGATGTATCGCGAATCAGCGGGGACAGCCGAAAGGCGGCGGAGATATTGCTGGAACGCGCGCAGGTGGCCACCGTTCCTGGAGTAGTATTTGGTGAGCACGGCGAGGGCCACTTGCGTTTTTCTTTCTCCACCTCGATCGAAACCATCGAAGCCGGGCTGGAGTCACTCCGCCGCAATCTTTAAACCATCTAATAAGACCTATAGGACTTATTGACCCTATCGACCCGAGCCTGTCACGCCAATGAACGAATTCGACTTCATCAAGAAAATTCGAGAACAAACAGATCGTCGGGGCGCGTCCTCGGGGCTCGTACGCGGAATCGGTGACGACGCCGCGGTGCTGAAGTCTTCCGCCGGCAGCGACTTAGTAATCAGCACAGATTTGCTTGTCGAAGGGATAGATTTTCGACGCAGTACGACGCAACCGAACCAACTCGGACACAAAGCTCTGGCAGTTTCTTTGTCTGACATTGCAGCTATGGGAGCACGGCCTCGCTGGGCGCTGCTGTCGATTGGCGTTCCCGGCGAAGTTTGGGATACCGGGTTCATCGATACTTTCTATGACGGGTTTTTCCAAATCGCCGACCGTTTCGGCGTTGAGTTAATCGGCGGTGACCTCTCGCGCACTCCCGAAAAGATCGTCATTAACTCGATTGTTCTCGGGGAATGCCTCGTCGAACGCGAAGTGTTTCGCGCCGGAGCAAAACCGGGCGATCAGATTTATGTCACCGGCTTTCTCGGTGACGCAGCTGCTGGACTCCGGTTGATTGAACGCGGCGCGCGCGTCCAGGACGATCACTCGGCCACAGCCGACAGCAGTTCCATTGATCACCTGTTGCTGCGGCACCTTCAACCCGAGCCCCGCGTCGGCTGGGGGTTGTTACTTGGGGACCAGCGACTTGCTACCGCAATGATCGACATCAGCGATGGCCTGTCTTCCGACCTTAACCATCTCTGCGAAGAAAGCAACGTGGGCGCACTGATCGATTCCGCAAGCATCCCGATTGATCAGTTGGTTACGGAGATTTGCGGCCGGCGCGCTTTGGATCCGCTCATGCTGGCGCTCCACGGCGGAGAGGATTTTGAACTGCTCTTCACGGTCAAACCCGAAAACGTCAGCAAACTCCCGAAACGGGTCGACGGCATTAAGGTAACTCGAGTTGGCGAGATCAAGGCAGCTGCTGACGGAGTGCAGATCGCCGAAGGCGCCAAGATTTGGAAGCTCGAACCCGGCGGCTGGGAGCACTTCAAGTCTGAAGGGAAATCTTGACCGCAAAGAGCCAAAAGCATCGCACGTCCGGATTGTCGGAAGCGTGACCGCCTCGTGCGTCGGTATTGACATCAGGGCCAGGCGTGGCTGAAATAGCAGTGACAGGCAGGCCGGAAAGGTGTCGGGGGATTAATATCTCAGCGCGAGGAAGGATGAAACCATGAACGATGAGAAATGGATTGTTTCAGACAAAGACCACCTCGGGGGTAAACCCCGCGTGCGTGATACGCGCATCTCAATGGCTTTTCTGCTTGAGTGCCTGGCCAGCGGGATGAGCGTCGCGGAAATCGTTGATGAGTATCCGACTCTTGCAGAAGACGCCGTGCGGGGCGCTTTGCGGGAGTTGGCGCACGAAAAGGAAGCTATTGCGACGTGAGAATCCTCCTCGATGAAAACATGCCACGCAAATTGCAAAACGCCCTCATTGCCGAAGGACACGAAGTCGACTCAGTAAAGTCGCTCAGATTAGACGGGATCGACAATGGAGCCCTCTATAAGTTGGCAACGCGAGAATTCGATCTATGTTTCACGCGTGATGCGGAGTTCGCGAGCCGAGTTCGAGAATCTGAGACCTCGACGCGACTAAAACTACTCCGGGTGATCATCCCGCAAACGCGGCAAGAGGAATTTATCGGGCAGTTCGTCGCTTTATTTCGCCAAACGGATTGGACGGAATACGCGAATGGTGACGAGTGGCCGAAAACCTTACGAATGCTGGATTCGTAAATGACAAGCCGAGCGGCAGCGGAAGCCGCCGAGGGAATCGCGGCCGAGATTTGACGCCGCAGTGAGTCGAGCATTTCAGAGCGAGAGCCTGAATTAGTTCCCCTTAATTAGCCTCAGATTCAGATTCAGAACTGTTTGCCAGCTCAATTTTGAGAATACCTGTGTCTTTGTCTGCGCGGTGCTCTTGGAGTTGCCCGCGGTAGCCCATTCCATCTGGTCCGTGAAAGCGAAGCGAGAGATCGATTTTTACCTCCAGATTGCCATGATCATCTATCGTGTGCACTGTTTTCGGTTCGCCGGTAATCGTAGGAAAGTTCTCAATGATATCCTGAACATCTAACGGCATGTTGATTAGTTCGCCCCGCAGTGCAACCCAAGGATACTCCCGAGTGCGACGTGGCTCTTTGCAAAGTAAGCTGACGCGTGTGGCTTCTTTCAAATCGAGGGAGTGAGCTATCGCTGCAATCAGCATCCTCCGTGTTGGATCTATAGCGGTCTCGATTTCACGAACGAACTCGGTGGTCAACGGGCGGTAACCATGAAGAAGCGAATTCCGTGTTTCCTTTATGAGCTCAAAACTCCCGAGCTGAATCTCATTTTCATAAATTTGCTTGATGGCATCCCAAGGGCCAACATTCCTCTGCTGCAACTTTAGCTGGCGTCTTAACAAAGGTTTAAGTACCTCTAGGCCGCTCCAGTAAGCGATGAATTCATCGACGGAATTCTCTTCGTTAAGGCCCTTGCGAAACCACGAAAGAGCGCGTGCTGTTTTCTCCGATTCATCGCAGCGAAAGAATGCCAGAAGAAGCTCTTGAAGCTCACGTTGATCGATCGGACTCTGTGCAGCTAGAGTTGTGTTCTTGTGGAAGGGATAGATATTCGTTTTAAATCTAGGCTCCGGTTCGCCGGTAAACTCTAAAGCGGAAACGAGTCGAGCGGGGGAACAAGACGCAAGAGTTGAATAGCTAATCAGGTTCAGCCACGTTTCGACTATTAATTTCGATTCCGTCTCGGCTTCCCTCTCTGATGTCGAGGCTATTGTCATGACGATATTCAACCCAACGTGTACCTTAATTCCGTCAACCTCTTCTGAGCTATTATCCAGAAAGATAATCAGGTCCGGCTCGGGAAGTTGGAACTTAAATCCGCGAATAGTGCCTTGTTGTTGTTCTTCACGAGTCCCTATGCTCGCAAAGCTCGAGGCCGTGTGTCGTATCATAAAGACCGCATGAAAGGTTCTCCTCAGCTTTAGCGTATCGCCCATACTTCTCATTTCCAAGTTTCTTTTCAAAGATGGGGGTGACGTATTCAGCCCGCTCTCACGCATACGATTCGGTGCCGATTCTTGATCTCAAAAATCGCGCTGTTTGACTCAACCTCCACTCCTTTCTTAGACTCACATCCCAATGCTTAAATTCCGCAACACCCTTTCGGGAAAGATTGAAGAGTTTCGCCCCATGCGCGAGGGCGAAGTCAGCATGTACTACTGTGGTCCAACCGTCTGGGATTATGGTCACATCGGCAACTTCCGCTCAGCACTCAACGCTGACATCCTGCGCCGTTATCTCAAATTCAAAGGCTTCAAAGTCAACCACGTGATGAACATCACGGACGTCGAAGACCGGATCATCGCCAAGTCGCAAGAGGCTGGGCTGACCATCGACGACTACACCGCGAAATACATCGACGCGCTTTGGGAAGATTTTGATGCACTCGGCTGCGAAAGACCGGAGGTTGTCCCACGAGCGACCCGTCACATTCCCGAGATGGTTTCCTTAATCGAGAGGCTGTTGGAAACCAATCACGCCTATCAATCTGACGGTTCGATCTACTATCGCATCGCCTCGTTTCCTGAATACGGAAAGCTTTCCAAAATCAATTTCGCCGGCAACATCGCCGGTGGCAGCGATCGCATCGATACGGACCGTTATGAGAAGGAAGACGCGCGCGACTTCGCGCTCTGGAAAGAACCCGCCGTGGCAACTGAGCCGGCCTGGGACGCGCCTATTGGACGCGGTCGGCCCGGATGGCACATCGAGTGTTCGGCAATGTCAATGAAGTATCTCGGCGAAACTTTTGACATCCACGCCGGCGGCATCGACCTCGTCTTTCCGCATCACGAGAATGAGATAGCGCAGAGCGAAGGCGCCACCGGCAAACAGTTTGTGCGTTACTGGATCCACTTCGAGCATCTGAAAGTGGAAGGCGAAACGATGTCGAAGTCGAAGGGCAACTACTTCACCTTTCGCGATATCGCGGCCAAAGGGTTTTCCCCGGCGGCCATTCGCTATTTCCTGCTGAGCGTTCCTTACAACAAGCAGCTTAACTTTACTTTCGACGCACTTGCCGGCGCCGAGAAAACCGTTGCCAGTCTGCGTGATTTTCGCGCGCGTCTGAGTGAGGCAAAAACCAGTCCGGGTAACAACGAAGACCTGCATGAGATAACGTTGCGGGCTGCTCAGGAATTCGAAGACGGTATGGACGACGATCTGAATACGTCCGTCGCGCTGGCTGTCATTCACAATCTCACGCGCGACGTAAATACCGCCCTGACTCGAAAGAAGCTACACGACGACAACAAACAGGAATTGCTCGAGGTCTTGAAACGCTTCGACACCGTCCTCAATATTTTCGGCAACGACGAGCGCGAAATGTTGGATGGTGAAATTCAGAGTCTGATTGATGAACGTCAGGAGGCTCGTCGGCGTCGCGACTTCGCCCGCGGCGACGAGATTCGCGATGAACTCGCCGGTCGCGGCATTATCCTCGAAGACACTAAAGACGGCGTGCGCTGGAAGCGGAAGTGACTAGATTACTTGTCGAGTAATGCTTGATGTGAATGAGTCAAGTTTTTAGGTGTCGGCAGTAACAGAGAGTTAGCCGAGATGCGGTGATAGCCTTTGCGGCTCTGCCGCCTTCCGTGCGGAAAGGCTCGGCCTTTCCGATAGCGGATTCATTCTTGAGGCTCCGCCTCTGATGTCGCGCGGAGGCATAGCCTCAAAATAAATAGAGGTACCGGTGAGGCGGAGCCTCACCGCACGGAAGGCGGCAAAGCCGCAGAACCAAGCTTAGAGACAAACTCATCCGCGGCGAAAATACAAACACACGTCTGGTCGGTCTGAGGCGGAGCCTCGCTAGAATCTTTTCGATCCTCAT
>JANNJZ010000423.1:0-16382 GCA_031396065.1 Pyrinomonadaceae bacterium
GTGGCCACGGAGTGCCACCCCTACAAACCATTTCACACACGCTCTTGAGCGGGTGAGTCTTCGTGGCCGTTACTAGCAATCGCGGGTGGTTCGAACAGCGCTCCACCCGCTAACGCAGGTGGTTCTGACAGTGCCCCACCCGCTGACGCAGGTGGTTCTGACAGGGCTCCACCCGCTAACAAGAGGGCTTGCTCATAACCTGTGTTCAATATTCGGAACACGCCTGGTGATGTAGCCACCTGGTCCCCTCAACTTTGCCCAATAAAAACAAGCCGAAGTTCTCGCCACTTATCCGGCCATAACTTTAATTGTGTTCACAATGCGGAATTGCGTGTGGTGGCCCAACGAAACGCATGCTACATATCAAGCCTCAAGTTGTCGAGCGTATTGTTCACAATACGGAACAATAAGTTGTGAAGGGTTTTGGGTGGCGAACATTTCAGAGTGAGGTGACATGCATGTTTCTGGTTGAAGAGAAGAAGTCGCTGAACGATCAGTGCTCCGCGGAAATCTACATGAGAGACGATGGACTGTTTGAAGGCCGGATCCACCGGACCGACCCGGGCGGTGTTGAGGAAACCTGTGTGGTTTGCGGGGTCGCGGAAACTCTGCCACGCATCGAGGCGATCGTCGACGAAGAGTTGGGACTGTGAGGTTCTCCCTGGCAGCTCGGTCTCAGCGCCAAGGGCGCGAAATGTAATAGCCTGGGCCATCGGCCCAGGTGAGACCAGTTGCAAGCCTCGTAGCGCTGAAAGCGCGAAATGAGGTTACGAACCGCGGACCTTACCATTTCCCAACGACACTTTTATTTCGCGCCTTCAGCGCTTCAGAGTTCACGGAGGTCACCGGTGGCGTTGCCCCAGGCTATTACATTTCGCGCCTTTGGCGCTGGGACCTGGAGTTTCGCCATGCACCTGCTCTGTGTCGAGTTCGGAGGTCAGAATGCTATTGATAGATCATCCACCTATGGAACAAGAGATTCTCCAACACAACAGCGCACCTTCTGGCTTCAATCCGGCCAAGGATCTGCCTGCAGGCTTTCTGGATTTCTTGATGCCACTCCACCAGGCGTTCACTCCCCGTCAGCAGGAACTGATCAAAGGGCGAGCAAGCGTGTTGGCTGCATCTCACCGCGGAGAAACACCGGATCATCTTCCACCTTCCGAGGGGACGACCAGTGACTGGAGAATATCGTTGCCCTCATGGTGTGCAGATCAGCGAAATCAAATGACGGGACCAGCTGATGATGCTGAGCTGGTAGTGAAGATGTTGAACTCGGGCGCTCCAGGGGTGATGCTCGATCTGGAAGACTCAATGGCCAACTACTGGCCGAATCTGACCTTGGGAGTTAGGAACGTTCTGGCGGCGCTCGAAGGCTCGCTTACTTATTACGACAAGAAGCGCGATTCTATGATCGCGATTCAATCAAACACTACAGCAATCTGGACGCGTGCGCGTGGCCTGCATATCAACCAGCGCGGCGTGTTAGCAAATGGCGAGCTGATGTCTGCCTCGCTCTTCGATGTCGCGTTGGTCTTTTATAGCGCCCACTTCGACCGGCTCAAGCATCCACTGGCCTTCTACCTCCCCAAGTCTGAGTCGGCAGTCGAGGCTCTTTGGTGGCGCGACCTTTTTCAAGCTCTGGAAGAAACGAGAGGCCTGCCCCACGGCTACATCAAGTGTATGGCGCTGGTCGAGTCGCATCCGCTCGCCTACCAGATGGAAGAATTTGTTTTCAATCTTCGCGATCACCTGGTGGGGTTGAACCTCGGCCGCTGGGACTACATGGCCAGTCTGGTCCATTTCAACCTGCATGATCCCAGGTGGGTGTTACCAGACCGCAACACGATTCCGCACAACATTCCTTTCTTTCAAAAGTTGCGCGAGTTGCTCGCTGAGGTTTGTCATAAACGGGGCATCCTCGCCATCGGTGGTATGACAGCACTGTTTCCGAGCCGGAGTGATGCAGAGCTTAATCAACGAGCGCTCCGAGTTTTGGCGGAAGACAAAAAGAACGAGGCTGCCTGTTTGATGGATGGAGCGTGGACCGGCCATCCCGACCAGAACCAAATCGCTGTCGATCAGTTTCCTTTTCCCAATCAAGATTTCTTGCGCCGCGAAAGCGCCGAACGGTATCCGGATCTCCGGCCGGTTCCGCATTGTATTGGTCAACGGACGGTCGCGGGCACGCGTGCGGCTGTACGCACGGTGATTCGATATCGACATGGGGTGTTGAGCGGCAAAGGCGCGAGCTTACTCGATGGCTATATGGAAGATCTCGCCACCGATCGCATTTACCGCCTGATGATCGCGCAGCGCATCCTGCATCGAGGAACCATCGACATTGTGGATGGAGAGGGGAAACCGGTTGAGCATACGCCGGAGCAGGTACGTGAGTTGTTTGACGAAGAACTTGACCGGCTCATCCGCGCTTTGCCGGCTGACGCGGAGTCTGCAGAGATAGACAAGTATCGGCAGGCCCGAGAGATCAGCGAGCAACTGATCGCGCGTGGTGAGTTTGACCCGATCTAGAAACAGAAAAGGACAGGATTCTCAGGATTGACAAGATAAGAATGCAAACTGCTACTAATTCATTCAGCCATCTATCTAATTCGTAATCCTGTCAACCTGTTAATCCTGTCGAAGTTTGGAGGCATCATGGAAACTCGAGATCGCATGACAGCAATGGAAAACAACTGGGCCACGGACGATCGCTGGTACGGAGTAGTCAGGCCATACGGATCCGAAGACGTGGCGCGACTGCGCGGCTCAGTTGAGATTAAGCATTCGCTCGCCGAAATGGGAGCTGCGCGGTTGTGGGATCTCCTGCACACCGAGCCTTACGTCGCCGCTTTAGGGGCGATGACCGGGTGTCAGGCCGTTCAGCAAGTCCAGGCGGGATTGAAAGCGATTTATCTCAGTGGTTGGCAGGTAGCAGCAGACGCAAATCTTGCCGGGCAGACTTATCCGGACCAGAGTCTATATCCGGCTAACAGCGTGCCCGACGTTGTCCGCAAAATCAATCAGGCCCTACAAAGGGCAGACCAGATTTCGCGAGCGGAAGGCCGCAGCGATGTTTGCTGGTTTGCGCCCATCGTGGCCGACGCGGAGGCTGGTTTTGGCGGTAACCTCAATGCGTTTGAGTTGATGAAGGCAATGATCGAGGCGGGAGCCGCGGCCGTACACTTTGAGGATCAGCTGGCTTCGGCGAAGAAATGTGGACACATGGGCGGGAAGGTCCTGGTCCCAACCCAGGAATTCATTCAAAAGCTGGTGGCGGCGCGACTGGCTGCCGACGTGATGGGCGTACCCACGATCCTGATCGCGCGGACGGATGCTAATGGCGCCAACCTGCTCACCAGCGACATAGATGAACGAGACCATAAGTTTCTAACGGGCGCTCGCACTCCTGAGGGCTTCTACGCGGTGCGCGGCGGTTTGGACCAGGCAATCGCGCGGGGACTTGCCTATGCTCCATACGCCGACATTGTTTGGTGTGAAACGTCTGAACCAAACCTCGCGGAAGCGCGCCGGTTCGCCGATGCGATTCACGCGGAGTTTCCCGGAAAGTTATTGGCATATAACTGCTCGCCCTCGTTCAACTGGAAAAAGAAGCTGGACGCCGACACCATCGCCCGCTTTCAAATCGAACTGGCTGACATGGGATATAAGTTTCAGTTTGTTACGCTGGCGGGATTCCACGCGCTAAACCTCAGCATGTTTGAGCTGGCGGTAAGTTACAAAGAGAGCGGCATGAGCGCCTACTCAAAACTGCAGGAGATTGAGTTTGCGCGCGAGAGCGATAGTGGTTACCGGGCGGTCAAGCATCAGGCGTTTGTCGGTACAGGTTATTTCGACGCGGTGGCTCAGGTGATCGCGGGTGGCGCCTCTTCGATAACTGCGCTGGGAGGATCCACTGAGGAAGAGCAGTTTGCGGAAGGATCGGGAGTGTTTGTTTAGATGGAAGAACAGAGGATTTTCCATTTCTCATTTTCCATTTCTCATTTGTCATCGCCGGAATCGACCGTGGCTGGGTAGGGACAATTGGCTGGTTGCACCAGCCGGGTATCATTACAGAACCGAGCGCGGCGGCACCGGATGCCATGATTAGTTCGGACTAGCAGTCAGTGCAGGTGTATTAGCTAAGTTCACTCCAGTATCCGGCGCTACCGCGCTCGGTTCTGTAGTGTCATTGTTTGCACGGCTGAATGGGTCAGCGATGACAAATGAGAAATGGAAAATGAGAAATGGAGAATCGTATTGGGCTATTCCAGGCGAGCTATTTACTTCTTGCGCTTAGCCAAGGGCGGCGATTGGTGGAAAAATCGCCACATTTCCTTACTCGCATCCGGCCCTTTTGGATCGGCGTAGGGAACTCCCGCCGCACCGCCTGACCAGGCGTGTTTCAATTCTTCCACAATCCATTTTTCCATTAGCGGTTTGCCTTTGCGGTCGTTATAAACGAACTCTGTGAATACGTAGCCGTTGGGCACCGTGTCTGCCTGCTTACGATCCGGTACATCGTCAACGCTATTATTATCTTTCGCGTCGTCAATGAGATCATTGGTCTTCGCCCATTGAGAGATGACTCTTGCGGCATTTGCCGCGGCGACGGCCCCATCTTTCGTCCCCTGGAAAACAATCACGCGCATCAGGTGTCTCGATTTGCCCAAATCTCCAATGGCGTCAAATGCCAGTTGGCCCAGGCGAGCAGGCTCGGCGCCGGTTGCGGCCATGGCCAGCCGGCCTTCGGCCAAACCGATCGCGGCTTTGTAAGCTAAACCGGAATGTACCCCGACGGCAGCAAAGATGTCGGGATAGGTAGCCGCCATGATGACTGCCATCGCCCCACCCGCGGACGCCCCCGCCACATACACTCGCCGGGCATCCGTTTTATAGGCTTTACTAACCGAACTTATCATCTCTGCCAACAACGCGGGCTCGCCCTCGCCACGCGATTGATGAGTTGGCTCAAACCAATTCCAACATTTGAGCGCATTCGCAGTTGCGGGTTGCTCTGGATAAACAACCAGGAAGTTTTCTTTGTCGGCGATTGCGTTCATTTGGGAGCCGGCGGCGAAGTCGTCCGGGCCCTGCGTGCAACCGTGCAACATCATCACTAAAGGCAGTGCGGTCTTGCCGGTGTAGCCGGTTGGGATCCAGATTTTGTAGTTTCGTGAGCCGGCCGAGTTTGTTACTGAGCCATTAGCCCAGTTGCCGGCTCGGGCGATTGTGGGGAAGCAGAGGAAGACTGCGGCGATAACGAGCAAGCTCGCGGTGCGGAATTCTGTCTCTGTGCTCCCTCTGTGTTCTCGGTGCCTCTGTGGTGGTTTCTTCCGCCAAAGCAGCTCCACCACAGAGACACAAAGAACACAGAGGGGGCACAGAGAACTACGCTTGATCGTTAAGTTCATTTCTTAAGCCACGTCCCCCGTTTTCACGGTCAGTTCGTCTTGTGATTCCCGCATCCAACTACGCAATCGCGCCATGTCTTTGGTTATCGTCCGTGAACCAGCAAAGAGCACTAACGTCAGAAAGCAAGCCAGCACCGGAATGATGTACATCGCCGAGTGCAAGCCTTCGGCGCGAAACGGCTCGAGCGTTTTCTGCGTGATCTCTACGACTCCGCTGGCGGCGGCTGCACGAGCTGTAAAGTAATCACTGGCGAGGCCCGTGCCTAATGGTCCGAGCGCCGCGCCCAGTACATACATGGCAAAGAAATAAATGGACATCGCTGTGCCGCGCAAAGACGGCTCGATCACGTCCTGAATTGCCGGATACACGGTGGCGTAGTAGACATTCATCACTGCGACCCCGCAGCCCATCAGCACGATGAAGCTGGTGGTTGCTCCAGACGGCTGTGTCAGGGCGAGATAGATCAGAGGCACCGAAGCCAGCAGGCATACCGTGGCCAACGACAAGCGTCCATGCGACCAGCGCTTGGTCACCGCGTCGCCGATGACACCACCCAATAGCAGGCCCGGGATACCCGAAAGACCAAAGACAACCATGGTGGTAAAGCCGGCAGTGCGAATCTCCTGATTGTGATAGCGCATGAGAAACGGAGTTAGAAACTGTCCGATCGCATACATGTTGAACGTTTGCAGCGCGCCCGAGGCAATGATCCACCACATGGTTGGAATCGAAAGCACCAGCCGAAACGGGGAACCGGGACGTTTGCGGGCCCCGATGTCGTGGACTTCCGAAGATCCGCGGCGAGGTTCATGGATAAACAGGACCAGGACTACGCAAAGCAATCCGGGCAGCCCGGCGACATAGAAGGCAGCCCGCCAACCATACGCATGGGCCACTGAGCCACTAATGGCGTAGCTCAACGCGATGCCAATGGGCAGGCCCAGCATGAAAATAGAGAGGGCCTTCGAGCGTTTTTCAGCAGGATAAAGATCGCCGATCAGCGCAGTCGCAGCCGGCGCGCAAGTAGCTTCCCCGACTCCCACGCCCAGACGGAGCAGGAACAACTGCCAGTAGCTCATCGCCAGCCCGGATGCAGCAGTTAGTAAGCTCCAAACAAAAACTCCCCCGGCAAGGAGTTTCTTGCGCGAGAGCTTGTCCGTCATTCGTCCGAGCGGCAGACCCACAGCTGCATACACGAGAGTGAAGGCTGTCCCTATCAATCCGATCGCCCCATCACTCAGTGCCCATTCTTTGCGCACCGGCTCGGCAATCGCACCAAAAACCTGACGATCGAAGAAGTTCAGCGTGTTAATAAGAAAGAGGACGCCGAGCGCAAACATTGTTCTGGTGCGAGTTGTCATAGGATGGACGGGTAAATGGTGAATGGTGAATGGTGAATGGTGAATGGTGAATGGTGAATGGTGAAATGGTAAATGGTGAATTGGTTAATGGGTGAATGGTAATGGAAATGGCCAACTACGAATCGGGCTAGGTTCGACACCCGAGCCACCATTTACCATTCACTATTTACCATTTACTATTTTTTCGATTTCTTCTTTTAGGATTCGTTTGTAAACCTTGCCGGATGCCAGCAGTGGAAATTCTTCAACGAAGAATACTTGCTTGGGGATCTTGTAGCGAGCCAACCGGCCAGAGCAAAACTCGATGATGTCCCCGGCTGAGACCGCTGAGTTCTTGTACATAATCACTACGGCCACCGGTTGCTCGCCCCACTTGGGGTCAGGTAATCCAATCAAAGCCACCGATGCGATTGCCGGATGTTCGTGCAACACAGCTTCGACTTCCGCTGGATAGATATTCTCGCCTCCGGAAATGATCATATCCTTAGCACGTCCGGCGATGTAGTAGTAGCCCTCGTCGTCCTGTCGCGCCAGATCGCCGGTGTAGAACCAGCCATCGGAGAGGGCAGCCGCCGTTGCTTCGGCGTTCCGCCAATAACCGGAACACACATGGCCACCGCGGAGAATCAGTTCACCGATCTCACCGCGAACCACATCGTGGCCTCGTTCGTCGACTATCCGCGATTCGCTATGGAAGGTGGGGACGCCGATCGACCCGGCCTTACGAACAGCATCGGCCAAACCGAGCCGAAAGCAATTGGGCCCGACTTCAGTCAACCCGTACCCCTGAGTGAAAGCAATACCACGACTTTGAATATCTTCGATCAACGGAACGGGACATGGCGCCCCACCCGAGATGAAGTAACGCATTGCGCTCAGATCGGTAGACTCAAACTTGGGTGATTCCAGCATCATTTGAAAGATAGTCGGCACGCCGAAGAAAAGTGTGCAACTGTATTTTTCAAGTGCCTCAAGAACCTGCGTTGCCTCAAATGTTCGCAGCATTATTACCGTGCCGCCGGCATGCAGCAACGGCAGAGTCAGCACGTTAAAGCCGCCGGTGTGAAACAGGGGCATGTGCACGGTGGTAATGTCGGTCGAAACAATATCCCAGCCGATCGTGGTATTGATTGAATTCCACGTCAGCATCCGGTGCGATAACAATGCGCCTTTGGGTCTGCCCGTGGTCCCCGAAGTGTAAATGATGAGCGCGGGCATTTCAGGGTCGAATTCTGCTTCGACTGGAGCCGCGCTGGCCAGCACCAGGGCTTCCTCATAAGTTTGCACCCCAGTTTCTGCTGGAGTTTCTGGCCCGTCGAAGGCGAGACAGTGCTTAATTGAAAGTTGCTCACAGAGTGATTCGGCGGTTGAGGCGTATTCCCTCTCGTAGAGCAAAACTTTTGGCTCACAATCCTCAATGATGAATTGCAACTCCGACTGAGTCAGTCGGTAGTTGAGGGGTACCAGGATGGCTGTTAGTTTAGCCACCGCGAAGTAGGCCTCCAGCACCTCACCACGGTTCATCGCCAGCACGGCAACGCGATCGCCGCTGCGCACACCGCATTGGTCGCGGAGGTGATTAGCCAGGCGAGTGGCCCGGTCATTCACTTCCAGGTAGGTAAGGCTTTCGCCCGTGGCGGCATCGATAATCGCAGTCTTGTGCGGCGAAGACAGAGCGCGACGGCCCATCCAGTCTCTGACGAACATCTAGTCTCCCGGTTGTGTTGGTGGTTTTGGCTCGGACCCGGGGTAAAGCGAACTGTTAGTTTGCTTTCGTTGGTGCCACAAAGATGGCATTCAACGAACCAGCCGCAAACTAACAGCTTGCCTTACACCCACTCTAGCGTTGGGGCAGGTTTGTCTTAGAAGTTAAACTTCAAAGCAAACTGCATCAAACGGGGGTTATTGCTGGTTGAGATGATCTGTCCAAACCTGCCAGCTCCACCGGCCTTCAGAGTGCCATCGGCATTGAAGGTGGCTGCTGGAACCGCATTCAGATCGCTGATTGGGTTAGCGTAGTTAACCTGGTTGAAAATGTTGAAGAACTCCGTACGAAACTCGAGGTTCTTGCTTTCCGAAAATCGGAAACGCTTGATGATCGAAAAGTCCACATTGTTTTGATGTGGTCCACGCAGAACGTTCCGCCCCAGGTTGCCGAAGTCAGTTCCGACTGCACCCGCGATTGCACTACCACCTGAGCTGGGGATGACCGCTCCCGCTGCGATGACCGGACGAGCAAAGGCTTGCGGGTTTATGAAATAGCCTGCAGGAACATTGCTGAACGGATCACCGATAAGATTTGGTCGGGCCAACACCGTGCTGCCACCTGACAGACCGTAGAATGAACCCGAGCCGGTATCGACGATGTCAATTGGTAGTCCGGACATCGACGTTATGATGGTGGCAATCTGCCAGTTTCCGAGGAGAGCCTTGCCGGCCTTTGACTCGCCGGCAAACCCTGGGGTCGGCAAATCGTACAGAGCGCTGAACACCAGGCGATGCTTGCGATCAAAGTCTGACGTGCCCCGGTTGGCGCGTTCGTCAAACTGGTTTCCAAGGATGGCGCTGGTTTCACCTACTGCTCCTGGATTCAACACGCCCCCGGCGCCGGGGCCTCCGCCCTGACCCGAAGCGTTGTCAACCGATCTAGCGAAAGTATAGGAAGCCAGGAACTGCAGGCCATTGGTGAACCGCCGGGTCAAACTCATTTGCAGCGAGTTGTACTCTGACTTCGCCGTCGATTGGTTTTGGAAAAAGCCATTGACCGAGACGCCCTGGAACGGGGCGCGCGCGGCGGCGTTTGCCGGAGTGTTGGTCGTAATCACCGCGCCGGTCACCGCGTTTGTGATTGAGCTACCGGTCGCAACCAGCGGCGCTTGATTGATGGCAACCTGGCGAAACAGATTTGCCCCGCGTGTCCCCACGTAGGCTGCCTCAAATAAGTAGTCTTTGAAGAGCTCATACTGGACGTTCACGTTGTATTGGTGGAGATACGGAGTGCGGATGTTGCGATCGAACAACGTACCTGACAAGGCGACGCCCGGGACGAGGGTCGGAAATGAACTTGGCGGCGGCGCGGCAAAGTAAGGGTTAGCGATCGGTGGAAAGATACTTACTCCGAAGACATATGTCGGCGGCGCAATCACGTTGAGTGTGATGTATTGGAAAGACGTGCGCGAGTAGAAGATTCCGTAGCCGCCTCGTATCACTAAACGTCCTGAATCGAGCGGCGAATAGGCGAACCCGATGCGCGGAGCAAAATTATTTGGGTCGATGCTATTCACCACGCGCTTGCTCACGTTGGGAATGCCGGCCACATCGTATTCCGGGATAACGTTACCGGCCTGTACATAACCGCCGATCGGTGGGCCAACTGCAGCGCCTGCGATAGCCGGGCGGGGAACATAGAGCGCTGGATCAAAAGTAGCGATACGCCCACGGGTGTCGTAGGGCGGAAGATCCAACTCATAACGCAAGCCCAGGTTCAGGGTCAGGTTACGTTTGATCTTCCAGTCGTCCTGAACAAAGAAATTGTAGTCCGTAGCGCGCAGGCTGCGGTTACCGATGCCGCTGCCGAAAATCGAAAGCAACGGAGCGCCTTGCAGAAAGCTGGTAAAGGTCGGGAAATCGACCTGGCCGCGGGTAAAGAAGTTGAGCGTGTAGTTGTTTTCGTTGTAGCGAAACTCCGCACCCGTGCGGATGCTGTGCGCACCTTTGTTAATCGACAGGGTGTCCGCGATAGTGGTCGAAGGCGCTACTGCTTTCACATCAATCGTAGCCGATGTCCCGATTACCACGCCCCCCGCGCCTGGATTAATCCGGATCAGACCAAGGCCAGGAAAGGCGCTGGCGTTAACCCGGTTGATGCCCACCGATGAATCGCTTACCGGTTCCTGGGGATAGGCATCGACGCGGATGAAGTTGTAACCCGCACGCAGTTCATTAAAGACATTCGGACTGAAGATATGAACATACTGCGCGCTAATCAGCCGATTGTTGTTTTGTTGGAAGTTGCCATAGCCGGGAACGTTTGGGCCACCGCCGAGGAAGCTGGGCAGCACCAGCGTTTGCGGTGCATTCGAAAAGAACGATTTGATGGAGACGGTATTATTGTCGTCAAAGCGATAATCGAAGTTTGCGTTGAACTGGTTTTCATTAAAGACAGACGGCGTTGTTCCCGTATACGTTCCGTTTGCCGCATTAGGCGTAGGGATCAGGAATTGGCCGTTTGGAAGCTTGGCGTTCAAAAGGTTGAGCGCGACCGGATTGATTGCAAAACCGTAAGTGGCGGCCAGGGTGGCGGCCGACCGGTCGTTGGTCAACCTGGGATCGACGAGCACGTTTGAAGAGAGACTGTTAATAACCGAGGCGCCGTTTCGCTCGCGGGTGCCCTGGTAGGACGCAAAAAAGAATGCCTTGTCCTTCTGGATTGGGCCGCCGAGAAAACCACCGAATACATTCCGCGACAGGACGGGACGGGCCACTTTGGCTGCGTTGAGAAACGGGTTGTTTGCGTTCAGCGCGGCATTGCGGAAGTATTCATAAGCGCCGCCATGAAATGCATTGCTGCCGCTCTTGGTAACTGCCTGGATGTTTCCGCCGCCCGATCGGCCAAACGTCGCGTCGTAGAGCGAAGTCTGAACTTTGAACTCCTGAATGGTTTCCGGGGCGGGGATGGATAAGGATGGCGCCGAGTTCGTGCCCATCGAGTTAGCGTCGATGCCGTTAATTTGAAAGTTGTTGTTGGTAACGCGCGCCCCGTTGACCGAGATGTTTTGCGAATTGCGTCCTACCGAGGTGTTGTCAGGAAGATAAGTCGCAGCGCCTGCCGAGAGGCCCAGTATCTGGGTGAAGTTGCGGGTCGCCAACGGCAATTCGGAGACGGCTCGCGTATCCACGACGCG
Organism: Pyrinomonadaceae bacterium; assembly: GCA_031396065.1. Taxonomy (GTDB): domain Bacteria; phylum Acidobacteriota; class Blastocatellia; order Pyrinomonadales; family Pyrinomonadaceae; genus PSRF01. The sequence goes on from JANNJZ010000423.1 coordinate 11,681, forward strand.
CCCGAGCTGGGAGCCTTCAGTTTGGACCAGCTGTGGCCCGGCTGATATCAGGACTGACTCAGAGACCGCACCGACCGAGAGCGTCGAATCCAGAGTGCTGGTTTCGGTGAGATTCACCCTAACGTCGTCGACGACAAATTTCTTGAACCCGTTGGCCGTCACGCCAACGGTGTAAAGGCCTGGTGCTAAAAGCGAAACGTTATAGTGGCCCGAATCATCGGATACCACGGTGCGTGTCTCACCAGTGGCCTTATTGGTCACCGTAACTTCAGCGCCGGGAAGGGTTCCCCCTTTCTCATCCATCACCGTGCCGACTATGCGGCCAGTGGTCTGACTCTGACCCAGTGTGGCAACTGAGCAGAGAGAAAAAACAAACAACACCAGAAGTAGACTAAGGGAAGTCCGGGAGGTCATCAGGGGGTTCTCCTTTAAATAGTTCGCGCTTTTGAAAAGCAGAGAGGAAGAAGTCTGGGATACGACCGCACGTAAAGCAGAGCCGCAGCCACCGTACAAGTTTCGACGCGACATCTAGTGCAATTTGTGCTCCACAAGATCGCCAGCGCTCCACTTGAAAAGGGGCAGAACAGTTTTGTTGTTTTCCGCAACTAACTCCTGCTCTCTTGTCAGTTTTCAGGGATTGGAAAATTCCCGGACATTAGAGCCGGCTTAACGTGAGTGCTCAATTAGTAAACACCGCGCCTGTACACTGCTCAAGTTTTGTACGGTCAGACTGATGGTAACAAGCGAAGAGCGGGGGCAATCCCACCTTCCCAACCATGAGCTATTTACGGTTGAGTGATAAATTACGGTCGAAGGGCTTTCGAAGCCAGATCAAACGAACCGTTTAGTAATCTCGGGGTTGGGAAGGTGGGCTCGCCTCCCCTCTTCGATCTCAATGCCCAGACGCATTATGAGGGCTTGATCATTTGATACTTGCGGAGCTTGTTATAGAGCGTGGTGCGCGTAACGCCGAGAATTTCGGCGCCGCGACTGAGATTTTGTCCGGTCGCCGCGAGCACCCGCTGGATGTGAAGAGTTTCCACTTCTTCTATCGACAGAAACTGCTCGCTATCCTCTTGCGGGCCAGACTTCAATGCTTCGGAGCCACCCAGGGGAAGGTCGCTGGCATGAATGCGATCTCCCGCACAAAGAATAATTGCGCGCTCGATCACATTGCGTAGCTCGCGAATGTTGCCCGGCCAGTTGTAGCTTTCCAGCAACACCTCAGCTTTTGGCGTAACCCCCTGAACACTTCGGTTGAGCTTCAAATCGAATTGGGCGATGAAGTGCTGAACCAGGGGCAGGATATCTGCGCGACGTTCCCGGAGGGGCGGGAGGGTGATTGGCATCACGCTCAACCGATAATAGAGATCCTCGCGGAAGCGTCCTCGCTTCACCTCATCCTGAAGGCTCTTGTTGGTAGCGACGCAGAGCCGCACGTCGACCTCTTTTTCCTGTACGCCTCCGACGCGGCGGAATCTGTGTTGTTCGAGCACATTAAGCAATTTCGCCTGCACGGAAAGTTCCATCTCAGCGATCTCGTCGAAAAAAATCGTTCCTTCGTGGGCCAACTCAAACAACCCGAGCTTGTTCTGGATCGCGCTGGTGAAGGCCCCTTTCTCGTGGCCGAAAAGTTCTGACTCCATTAATTCTCGACTCAGCCCCGCGCAATTGATCGTCACAAACGGTTTTGCGTGGCGCTCGCTTAGCCGGTGTATCAAGCGAGCCATCATGCCTTTCCCGGTTCCCGTCTCGCCTTGCAGCATGACGGTCGAACTGGAAGGTGCGAGTCTCTCGATCTGGTTATGTATTCTGACTACCGATTCGCAGTGTCCCAGAAAGTATTCTGAGGCCAGCCGTTCCTGAGCCAGTCCCATCAGTAAACGATCGCGCCGGGTACGGCTCTGTTCCAGCGTCTTTCGAATCAGCAGCATGAGACTCTCGGCATCGAAGGGCTTGGTGATGAAGTTTTCCGCGCCTTGTTTCAGCGCCCGGATGGCGGTGTCGATTGTTCCGTGGGCGGTGAGCACGATGACCGGTACATCATCGTCAATCGCTTTCAGTTTTGGTAACAAATCCAGGCCGTCAATATCGGGTAGTCGCAGGTCGAGCAGGATCAACTGCGGTGCGTTTTCGGTAATCGATGATAGCGCCTGTGCTCCGGTCTCCGCTTCAAAAACACGATAGCCCTCTGCCTGAAGCAAACTCCGGAGGCCAAAGCGCACTGACGGCTGATCGTCAACTACCAGGATTTTATCTTTGCTGGTGGGCATAACCGGTAAAACTGAGCGGCAAATTAATCTGGAAGATCGCGCCTTCGCCAGGCTTCGAACGCACAGTGATCGCGCCTCCGTGATCGTGGATTGTCTTGCGCACAATCGCCAGGCCCAGTCCAGTGCCCGTTTGGCGCGTGGTATAGAAAGGCTCAAACACCTTACTCAAATTGTCCGGTGAAATTCCTGCGCCGGTGTCCCTTACCTCGATCTGAATGTTCTGAAGTTCGCCATTGCGAGCATGGTCCGGTTTGGGCGAGATGGTGATCTGAACCTGTCCTCCAGGTTCCGTGTGTTGCAGCGCATTGTCGATTAGATTGGCAAACACGCCGTGCATCTTTCGCCGGTCGAGCCGTAGATCTGGAAGCAGCTCAGGGCAGGCCAGGACCAGCGAAACGTTCTTTTGCCGTGATTGACCCATACATTCGCCAATCACTTCCTCGATGACGAAGCGAATGTCTTCAAGTCGGCTATCCAGCTGCACTGGCCGGCTATGTTCGAGTAGTTGTTCCATCAACGCGTTGAGATGATGGGCTTCAGTCATCACCACATCGATAAAGGGACGGACATCCTGGCCATCGTCTACGCTTTTGGCATCCAGGTGTTTGGCCAGCGCGCTCAAGGTTGCAGTAATGCCGCACAAGGGATTGCGAACTTCATGAGCGACACCGGCGACCAGCTCGCCGACAACTGCCAGTTGCTTCGAAATGATCAGCTGCTCCGAAAGCCGTTTCTGCTCGGTGATATCTTTGACTATCCCCAGATGGTAAACGCGATTGTCAGCCTTATCGGTAACCACTCGTACGCTTAGCCGAGCCGTCAGGTGGGCGCCGGATTTTGTGCGCAGCTCACATTCGGCATCGCGCACGCGACCCTCACGAAGCAGGTCCGCCATTAAGCGGCCCGCCATCGCCCGATCTACGATAAGGTCATCAGCAAAGCTGATTCCAACCAACTCTTCTGCCTCGCCGTAGCCAAGCATGGTGGCCAGTGCCGCGTTGATGGTGACGAGCTGGCCGTCAGCCGTGCTGCGAAAGAGTCCGTCCAGAGTGCTCTCGAAGATTTGACGATAACGTTCCTCTGATTCGCGCACCTGTTCGAAGAGTTGAGCGTTGACCAACAGATGCGCAGCTTGCGAGGCGAAGATGGTCAACAACCGGCGGTCATCTTCTTCGAAGCCACCCGCTTTGTTCATCACTTCCAGGGTTCCCAGCGTTAACTCTCCCGCCTGAATCGGAACAGCCAAAATCTCTCGCACGCCCAGCTCTTCGGCAGAAAAGCGGCTGATCAGCTGGTCCGTGGCCACTTCGTTAGTGAGGTAAGGTTCACCTGTTTGAAAAACCCTGGTGGCCACGTTTGACCTGCTGAGATCTGAACGGAGCAGTTTCAGCTGTTCGTTGGTTACGCCATATGCGGGTAACTGAGCGTTGAGACAGTTTTCCTGTTCATCGTGCAACAGGATTACGCACATGTCAGCGCTCAGCAAGCGGGCAACTTTGCGCGTGAGCAGTTCGCAGATACGGCTGACTTCGGTACCGGTCCCCATCATCAGCGATATATGGTAAAGGCCGCTCAGCCGTTCGATATCACGCCGCAACTGCATCGCAGCTTCATTTAGAATCCGTGCCAGTTGACCGGCCTCATCTGAGCTGGTGGTTTCAATCGGTTCCACCGTTCCCGAAACAACCAGGGCTCGTACTAAACCATCCATTCGCTTCAGCGGTCGCAATACCGAGAAGTAAATGATTGCGGCACTCAGGCTGGCTGAGAATAACCATGCCGAGCCCACCAGCAATGCCAGCATTTGCATGGTTCGGAGTTGGTCAGCCGCCGTGGTGCGAGCTACGGCCACAAGGTAGATGCCGAGGAGGAGGGAGAATCCAATCAGCCATCCAAGTAGAAGTTTTGCTAACAGGCTGCGTTGCGGACTTAACATCATCCGCGCGGTGGTTACTGCAGGCGCTGTGCGGCGGCTTTCCTTCTCGCGGATGGCGCGAATCGCTTCTTCGCGCGTGGTGAAGGTGTTGGATTCGAGATCGACGGCCGCCCCGAGGTAGCGCAGCACCGAGCGGGTGAGACCGCTCGAGGAATAACGCACGGTCGAAATCGCATAACGGTCACCAAGAGTCTTGATCGTCTCGCCGTAGTATTCGATTATCTCGGGGGCGATTTCCGTCCCCTCGTAATTTACTACTGAGTAGACTCTTTTGCCGTTGGCCTCAACTGCTTCGCCAACCATCCGAGCCAATTCATCAACCTGCTCGCAACTCTCGATGCGCAAGTCGGCAAAGTTAATGAAGAGAATATTCTCTTGCTGGTCGAGAATGAATCTGTCTCGCATCTGCTTACAGGATTGCTAGTGTCGTGTTTTCCAACTCCGGATTCATTGCAGGAGCTTCCAACGAGTCCCGCCCGTAAATCCATTATCA
>JANNJZ010000454.1:0-5172 GCA_031396065.1 Pyrinomonadaceae bacterium
GCCGCGAGTGTTCTACCGACGCGAACTTGGCGGAACAGTGTTCATCGTGGCCCGACCAGGACCGGCGTCGCCAAACTAAGGGCTGGTTGAAACCGTGCCCATAATTGACGCCATCCGGGCCCAGAGGTCAGTACAACCACCCGGTGAGACTGTGTGTGGCAAGCGAGGTATCGCGGCTATGCCGCCCGATGTGCGGTGGCGGCTATGCCCCACCGGAGTCGGCCATCCCGAACACTCTTGGGGCTACGCCCCGCTTATGGGGCGTAGCCCCAAATCTCAATCAGGTCGTATCGGAAGGGCGAAGCCCTTCCGCTCATGGGGCGGCATAGCCGCGACTGGCGTTATGTAACTAACGTGCTACGCACACTAATGGCCCGTACACTGCCAAAAGCCAAGGTGATTTTGAGCACCCTTAAAACGTTACCTGCCATAACGCAGCGGGACGGTGATCATGAAGGTGCCTTTACTTTTGCTGCCGATGCGATAAACCGTTTGGGGAGTTGGTTCTTCCTGGGTCAGAATCCGGGCCGAGCCGGCTGCGCTTGCTTCCATCTCCACCTTCGACCAGGACATTCCCGCGCCGCCCACCATTTCATACCGTTCGACCTCGACTGAGCCCGACGCTTCCCATCTGGCTACATCTGATTTCGAGAGTTTCAGCGGTCTGTCGGATAGGCGAAGATTTTCGAGTGGCTCGGGCGTGACTATGATGCTCAGGATTTCAGCGACTTGATCGCTTCTGCTCGGACTCGGCACGAGGGTGAAATAACTCGGGTTGTCTTCCTGCGCTGGAATGTCGATTAACTTTCCCGGTCGGACTCGATTGTCGCCACCACGCGTCCGCAGAGTAGGAAAGATCAAATAGGCGTCGCCATATGAACCGTCGGCATATTGTTCGCGATCAATTACGTACAGATAACCAGCTCGGGGCGATTCAATACTGAGCCGGACGCGTTCACCCACCTTCAACGGCGTGTCAGCTTCAATGCGTTGCGGTGTCCACTCGGTTGGCCGAGCCTCCTCCATTACCAGCACTCGGGCACCACCATCGTTTCCGACGCCCGGCCGCAATCGCCAGATGGTGACGCCGATTTCCATCACTTCAGCATTCGCTTTCAGCGCTACCAGCACCGCGGGAGTCTTGCGTACATAGCGCGGCCCTTTCGCTGATACAGGTTTCCTGATCTTGTTTCCACTTCCAGATGGACCAGTCGCTTTGGTTGAGGTTGCAGCGGGGCGAGCTTTGGTAAATTCCTCGAGCACGATTTGTCTGCCACCGTCGTCTTGTGATCTGGTGATGGCGGCGAATGGCAATGAAGCCGCAGCGAGAAAGGCGAGGCCTCTGCCCAGCTTCTGCGCGTTTCGAGTTAGCAATCTACCTACTGTGGTCATGTCTCCTCCCCAACCTTGGACCGAGATTTATCGACTTGCGTCTCAAAAGAGCGGGGGCAAGCCCGCCTTCCCAACCCCGAGCTGAAGTAGAGTCGGGGTGGTTTTCCGACGAAGAGCTTTCAACGCAAAAACAATGGAGCAAGCTCAAGGATCCTCGAGGTTGGGAAGGTGGGCTTGCCCCCGCTCTTTCCTAACCCCCAATAGATTTGAGCAAAGCATTCTAGCGAGGCTAAAGCCTCAGACCGACAAGACGTGCGTTTGTATTAGCCGCGGATTCACGCGGATAAATACGGATCGGAAATAGAACAACAGGAACCTTTGTCTCTAAGCGTGGTTCTGCGGCTTGGCCGCCTTCCGTGCGGTGAGGCTCCGCCTCACCGGCACCTCTATTTATTTTGAGGCTATGCCTCCGTGCGACATCAGAGGCGCAGCCTCGAAGAATGAAACGGCTATCGGAAAGGCCGAGCCTTTCCGCACGGAAGGCGGCAGAGCCGCAAAGCCTATCACCGCAGCACGGCTAACTCTCTGTTTTACTCCCGACCCAAAAACTTGACTCATTCACATCAAGCTTTACCCGACAAGCATTCTAGAGCATTCGCACAATAGACGCTCTTATCGCTTGGCCGTAGCCAGCCGATAGACCAGTTTAATAATCGTCGTCGGTATCATCCCATCGTCGTTGCAGGCGGCAATGTTATAAACCATGTTGCCCTGCTGCACCTGGCGCAAGGTTGAGGTTGCCGGGAAGAGGTTGAATGTCTTATCTCCCGGCTTTCCCTTGCCCTCCGCGAAGGCCCCTTTAATGAAAGCGATGGGACATTGATTCTGGTAGTTTCCGATCCTGGATTCCGGCAGAGCGGAGTAACTGGCTTGATAGGAGGTTTTGCCCTGCTGAATTATCAACGAATCTGGGGTTAACACCACCATGACGTCATCAAATGAATGGCCAAATAAAGGCTCTCTCAGCCTCTTCAGCGGGAAGTTCATCGATTGGCCCAGAGCCATGGCCCGTTCGAGATGGAGCACCGCGTTATCGGCATCTTTCTTCGCCAGGAGCGCAAGCCCAAGATAGGCATGGGCCGGCCCACTGTCGGGGGTCGCTTCGAGGAAGCGACTAGCAACGCGAACTGTTTCGTCATACATACTGCTCTTGAAGCTGATCTCAATGTCTCTGAGGGTCGCCGGTCCAGCAGGCTGCAAGCCAGCCGCGGCGGCGGGCGATCTGCCTGAGGCCTTGGCGTCCAGCGACGTGATGCGATTGTTTGCCAGTTCGACGAAAAGTCCCTGGGGAAATTTCGTAATGTAAGCGCGAAAATCTGAAGGGTTCTGACTGTCCTTGATCGCGTTCCAATAGTTCATTTCGGGAGAATCAGCGCCGCTCGAATTGCCCGTTGGCCGCACCAGATTCGATCGCGATTTGGCCAACGCGACAAACTGGCCGTCGGGATACTTGTCCAGATAAGACTTGAAGTCATCGACGTTGCTGCTGTTTTTGATTGTATCCCAATACGACAGCTCAATTGCGGCCGGGTCCACCACAGAGATGTTGGGAGTGTCGGAGCTGCGGGTCATTGACGCTGAGTTTGTTACCGCCAGGACCAACTGGTCGGCACGGTAACCCTCGATGATCGCGAAAGGTCGCTGTTGTTTAGTCGAACCCAGGTCGACGGCGATGCGCTTAGGTACAGTGTCCTGGATGTGCTTGATCAACTGCGAAAGCGTTATCTCGCCCTTCTCGTTCGCGGCTGCGCCCTTGAGGCCTTCGACCAGAGCCCAACTAAAATATCCCTGCTTCTTTTCCGTGTACTCGTAAGCGCGCTGGCCGATGCCGGTAGCGTAAACGGTGGCAAATGCCTGGACCTCGCGATTGCGCACATCGAAATTGAAGGCATTCGTGTAAGCGTTGCTCATAGGGTTTGGCGCATCGGCGCGGCCGCCGGGATCATTGCGGCAGGCATCCAGCAACACCAGAACCTGACCGACCCCAGTCTCCTTAATCCGTTCCTTCACGCGATTGAGGCTAATAGCGGTTTCTTCAAGAAACGAAATCTGGTCGCTGATCTGCGCATCCGACGGCATCAGGAAAGCTTGCCCGCCTCTTTCCATCCCGTGGCCGGCGAATGAGATTAACAACAGGCCGTCCTTCGGCACCGCGGTGCTGAGGTTTGACAGTCGCCGCAGAATATTGACCCGGGTTGGTTGTCGTTCCATTGGTTGCGTTGTTGACAACAGGATTACCTGGTCCTGAGGGAAGCCTGCATATCGCACCAGGGCATCAGCAATTAACCGGGCATCATTGTCCGAACCCTTCAGCGGGCTGATCTGCGGATCCATGTATTTGTCGACGCCGATTACCAGCGCCCAGCGTTTAGGACCAACGGGCAGGGTCTTGATCTGATTTACCTGGGCCAACACGGAAGCGGCAGGAGATGGGGGCTGACTGGTTGAGCCAGCCGGTTTGGCCGGTGCCGCCGGGAGCTGCTCGAGCTGACGGCTGCTGGGTGGAGACGTCTGGCGCGTTTGCTCTGTATTCGGGGGTGATGACGGCGGCGATGATGGTTGGGAGGCCACCGACCTGGTAATTGGTCTCGATGATTGCGTTGCTGGTCGGGCAACCTCAGCCAGGTGTGCCGCAGGCTTTTCAGTTTCAGGCGGCGTGAGTTGGGATTGCAAAACAGGGGTTGGCGTTGGTTCGACGGAGCGCGCCGAGGTTGCGTTCAAGCGAATGACGGATTGGGAAGGCGCACCGGCCGGTGCGGAATTCCCAGTTCCTGCCAACGCTGTTTGAATCTCCTTGCCAAGCCGTTGAGACAGCTTGGGGTCGATGATGTTTAGTTTCTTAACCTGCTCGTTGGCGGCGTCGGTCTGGCCCAGCCGGACGTAGACTTGGCCCATAGCGTAGTAAGCGTCGGCGTAGTCAGGCTGCAGTTTTGTGGCGCTTTTGAAAAACGGTAATGACTTTTCCCAGTCAGTGCCTCGCAGGTAGGCATAGCCGATTCCGTAGTAGGCCTCGGCGTAATTCGGGTCGAGGCTGGTGGCTTTTACGAGCGGCGGGAAGGCTTCGCCGTGACGGCCCAGCGCGTTGTACGCATAGCCAAGATCATTTTGGGCCCGGGCATTGTTTGGATCGAGACGCACTTGCTCTTGGTAGGCAGCCAATCCCTCTTCCCACTTGCCGGTCTTGAAATAAGCGTCGCCCAAACCTCCGTAGGCCGGGGCATAATTCGCGTCGAGACGAACTGCGATTTTGTAGGTATCGAGGGCTTCGCGCCATTTGCCTTCTTCAAACAGTTTATCTGCTTCCTCGGCGGGGCCGGCTGCCCGGCTGGTCGACTTGGGCGCTGACTTGCCTCGTCTTTTTTGCGCGACCGTTGTCAGAGAGAAGTTGCCGATAAGCAAGGCGCACAAACAGACTAATGCTGAGAATTTCGTGGAGTAGGTATGCGATGACTTCATAGGGCACAACTCCCGGAGTTTGGACAGGCAGGGCGGGCAGGAAATACAGCCCGTAGAACCTTCGTTAATTGGCTTTTCGGCTGGTAAGACTAGGGCGATCGCCGATTCTTGTCAACGAGGGGTGGCCACGGAGTGCCACCCCTACAATGTTTCCACATAGTCTCCACCGCAAGGTGGTACTGACCTCATCACCTCGCAGTAGCTGTACCCTATCGGCTTTCATTCTCAGCAACACGCTAACTGAGCAGTACTAATCGGGAGTTACAGACGGGAAGCCGCGGGTTAACTCTAGCGAGGCTCTGCCTCAGACCGACCAGACGTGTG
>JANNJZ010000462.1:0-7148 GCA_031396065.1 Pyrinomonadaceae bacterium
CTTGCCACTGCCGCTATGGTGGCGGCCACCACCCACACTTCCGTTTTTGCAAAACCGGAAAAATCAGGCATTGTGAACTGCCCGAAAAATTCACTGACAGAAGAAGCGGTTGGCAGCTTCACCAAGTGATTACCGGTAATAGCCAATGCCGGGCTGGTTGCTTTAAATATTTCGTTGAGAACAATACCCACCACCACCACCACCAATGCACCGGGTACAGCTTTTATCTTCTTCAAAAAAGGCACTTTATTAAAAGCCACCAGGATAATGATGGAAACAATGGTTACAATTATCGCCCCGGCATGCGCATAATTGAAAGAATGGATGATTTCGCCAAAGAAGCCTTTATCTGCTGTATCCATCAGTTCATACGAAAAGAAATCGCCTTCATGTTCTGTATCATACCCGATGGCATGGGGCAGTCGCCTGAACGGCGTTAGCGCCAATCGCCAACCAGGACAAAGGGTGCCCAGTAAAACGGCGCGCTGTACTTCTTTCCGGCGATCATCGCGAGTTGGGCATCGCGCATGGCACCTGAAGCTGAGACGCCTGCGTTGGCAGCAGTTGCAGCAGCGCCCGAAGGTGGGGCCAGCAATCGCTTGTAGAAATCGGTCATTAAGTCTGCCGTGGATTTGTCAGCCACTGACCATAGACTGACTCCAACCGTGGGCGCGCCGGCATACATGAAAGCGCGGGTGAGGCCCATCACACCTTCGCCGCGCTTTTCTTTGCCCAAGCCTGTTTCGCACGCCGAAAGCATTACCAGGGGTGAACCCAACCGCAGATTGAACACTTCGTCGGTCCGCAAAAAGCCGTCTTCGCTCTTGTTGCCAATCAGCGAAAGCACCAAACCAGTAAACTGCGGCCGTTCGGCATTCAACAATCCGTGGGTAGCCACATGCAGAATCCGATACTTGCTAATGTCCCGGGCTTCAATATTTTCTTCGCTCGCATCGAGATCCAGCCAAACATCTGCTTGACCGCCAGACGCCTTGGCGAGTTTCACGATTTGGTCGGCTTCGGTACGCGTACCCGCCAGGCGCGCTAAAGGCAAACCTTGCATCTTCGCGGTCTCGGCGGTTCCAGAAGTGTCCTTGCCAGACACGTCTGTCAATGCGCTCTGGATGCCCAACCCACGGGTGTCGGCAACGCTCGAGGGAGTGGTTCCCTTCGCGCGTGTATCAGCCGAATTGAACACGGGATCGGCCACTATCAATATCGCCCGTCCCGAGCGGTTACTCTCCTGTCCTCGGATGGCCCCGATCACAGACGCCGAAGGCGTATAAACAACTTCGTTCGACTTGATGAGATACGGGAGACTCGAATAGTCAGCGCTTTCTGCTGATTTCACGAGGGCTTCAAAGGGAACGTAGTTCAGGGCACCATCAGCCGCCACCAGCAGCCGCTTGTCTCCAATCATGGACGAGGCGGGTTCGATTACGGCTTTGTATAAGGCAGAGGAAGCGGCCACGAAAGCTGCCGCGTCTTCGGCGAAAGGTGTGGCGCTGATTCCAAGTCCTCGCTGAGAATCCGCCATTACGTCCATCCCGACGATCCGGCGCTGAAGTTTCGTGGGAATTAGCTGCGCGCGAAGATCCATCGCCAGCTTGTCGATGGCGGGCCGGGCAGGCAGTTTGTAAATCGCTACACCGCTCTTGGTCACGGCCCAAAGATATGAGGCTTCCGATCCCAAACTGTACTCAAGCAATATCGTTTGCTCATCAAGCACTCGTGCCTGGACGTCAGCCAGCGACAACGGTTGGCCGGCTGTTAGACTGGCGTACCGCGGGCTGGCAGTTCTGATTTGATTTTCGATGTTGTCGAACTCGGTCTGGAGCTTCTCTAGATCGCTCTCCAGCTCCGAAGGTTTTTTCTTCTGTGGCTCATCAGACAAGCTGATCCCCATCAGGGCCTCGGCTATCTCCTGCTGCTGGTCGAGGTTCTCTTGTTTACGGGTTAGTAGTTCTGCGGGAATCCCTTCGGTGATCGAGGCACTGGTTTCACTCAGGAGATCCAGCAACGAACGCGATCGTGATTGTTCGGTTACCTTAAACGCTTCTGCCGCATACTCAAGTGCCTTACCTGAGAGTGGGCCAGCTGTTGGGGAAGACAACAGCGCCATCTCAGCCAAAGCACTCGCGGCTTCGTCGAAGACATCCTTAGTCGTAGCCAGAAACGTGGTGCGGGCTTCATCAGCTCGCAAGCTACCCGACCTAATCGTTTCAATCGTCTTTATGGCTTCGCGATAGTTACCAACTGCCAACTCGCGTGCCGCCATTCCCTTTTTGGGATCCTTCTCCAGAGTCGCCTGGGACCATAGACTGCGGCCCAACCCACGTTGGGCAGGCCACATCAGATCCAGCTGTTTGTCTTCCCTGGCCCCTTTTACTGCCTGTTCGTAAAGCTTGCCGGCTTCCTTAAAATTTCCCTGGCGCCAAACGACATCGCCGAGACTGGTACGCGCAGCCGCGCGGACCCTTCGCGTCTGACCCATGTTTGCAACCATAGGTAAACCCGACTTACCAGCGTCAATAGCCTCCTGAAAGGCCTTTTGGGCCGAAACCAGATCGTTATTCGCAAACGCGATGCGGCCAAGTCCCATTTGGTAGGTCATGTAAATGATAGCCGTGCGATATTGCTCAAGCTCCTTTTTGATCACCATGGCACCGCCGACCGCTTCAGTCGCTGAGCCAAGTGCAACACTGTCAGTAGCGTTTCCGACTGCGATCCCCGCGGCCATTTTGCCAAACATGCCACCAGTCTTTTTGGCGACGCTCTCCGGTTTCCGGGGGCTCATCCTTCCGTATGAACTCGCCGCATCGCTCATCTGGCCGAGCCGGTAATGAGTGTCGCCCATCTTCGCAAGCAATAGTTGCGCATTGAAGCCGGTATCCTTGATGCTGGCAGCGGTGTCAGCGGCTGTGCTGGCCCTTGAATCCAACATGCTGGCTGCACTGCTGGTCGCAGCCGCCTCCGTTTGTTCCTTACTCAGCACCCCGGTCAGGGCCTGGTAGGCCTTCTGATAGTGCTCCAGCGCAGTTTTATCCTGGCCCTGTCGCAAATATAGATCCCCTAGTTCCTTGTGGGTGGCCGCGATACCCTTGTCATTCTTTGCCGTGGTGTAAAGCGTGAGTGCTGTTTGCAGTTTTCCCAGCGCCTGGTCAGCCTTGCCTCGCTTAAGCAGGCGTCTTCCCTCTTTTAGCGCCGTCGATGCCTGGTCCACTTGTTGAACGGATGTGGCGGCACCGGATAGGCTGCGCGAAAACGCCAGGGAATTGAATCCAGATAACAAACCAGCACTTAAAAGAAACGCGATGAATTTCGGGATAGTGATTTTCAAGGGACTCTCCTCCTGTACTACTCCAACTCCGGATCGTTTGGATTAACTGTGCCCACTTCAGACTTATGAATTAGATCCATCGTGGCGACGAGCACGTTCTTGTTCGTAGAGGCCGTCAACATTATCAACGAGGGTTCCGGATCGTCCCGGTTCAGACCGATACCTCGGGTAGCAGCCTGCTGTTCGGGGGCGGTTTGGGAGGATCCAACGCCTTCGGCTTTTGTGGTTTTGACTGGCTCATCTAATTCCTTTTTGATCTGTGCCCACACTTCTTCCGCTGGCTGCACAGGACACTTTCCCGCGTTTTCACTACAATACTTAATCAGGTCGTCCTCGATAGGAATCGTGGGTAATGGCTCACGCGTGAAAACGAAATAGAGCTTCTCCGCTCCGCTGGTTTGGTCAAAAGTAAACCATCGCAGCCTCTCCTCGGTCGCCGTGCTTGAGGGAATCTCCCAGGGTACGTGTCCCTTAATATAATTCCCCCCTTCATCCAACTGGGCATCGGGGTAAATCATCATTGGTTGGCCGCCGTCTGTCGTATTGAAAACGTAAAGATAGCCGTCGGTATTGGTCTCAAGCAAAACTCGCACACGGTCGCCTTTGCGAAAGGTGCGGGTTGGATCAGTGCGCACAGATAGTCCATTTGAATCGCGCATAAACAAGGTCACACCCAAGCCCATACGTTGGGAAATCGGACTCGCCTTCCGTGGGGTGGCACTCGGTCCAGCACTCGGAGTAGGACTATTCACGGCCACCGGATTCGGACTGGCTGTCGGCTTTGGGCGGCGCCGGCTTGGTCTGGAACTTGGACCGGGTTTGTCTGTTTTAGGCGAGGCTTTTGGCCGCGTGGTCAGGAACGCGCCCCTGACATCTTCCTCCTGCTGCGTGTAGGCCTGCATGGAACCCAGGCCCGCCAGGGCAATTAACAGACTCAAGAGGACAACCTTGGTTCTCATAAGAAATTCTCCTTAAAATTTAAGACACATGCTGTTTTGCTTGGGACTCACTTGTGCTGAATCTTGACTAAGAAGATCAACGGGGCGCTGGAATCCCGGGTTCCCTCGGAATGCGGTACCTTCACTGTCACGTAAGGAGCCGCCTTGTCTTTCTCGTTGAGTTCCGTAACGGGTTCGCTGGTTTTATGTTTGGCCAGGAAATCATCCAATTCCGCCCGTTGGCTCTCGCTCAGTGCCTTGCCAGTTACCGGCTCACTGAAAAGGGCAGGCTCAGTTAACGGCCCCTGGGAAAATATTATCGTGTAGATTTCGGTCCCCGGCTTTTTATCGAACTCCAACCATTGCTCTATTCCATTTGGAAAGCTGAAGTCGGCGCCCTGCTTCACCTGATTATCTTTCAGGCCAGAAATCGGCATGGGATACAACGTCAAGAACGCCGTCGGTCGATTACCTTCTCCAGGTCCGACGATATAGAGATAGCCACCTTCGCTAAACTCGAAGTGGAACTTGAAAGCCTCTCCGGAAGCCAGCGGAGCCGCGCCAGTCACCCGAGTCGGTTGAACAGCAGCCCCGCTTGGCAATACTTCGAGCCAGTAGTTAGCCACCTCTTTGGTAGCAGTGGCCGGTTCCGTGCCCCCTGGACCATTAGTCCCGCTCGGCAACGTCGCGCCGCTTTGACCCGGATTCCCGGGTTGATCCGGCCTTGTCCTCAGCCAGTTCAGGGCAAAGAAGCCACCCACGCCAACTACGGCCAATATCAATACCAAGGCTATCACGCCAATTAGGATGAACGGCTTGCGACGAGATTCTTGCGGGGCCGCTAACTCCGCCACTGCCCGCGGCCTCAGCATCGTCTCGCTGGATGACATCGGATCCGGCGGTGACTGAGATTCAGGGAGATGGACAATCGGTTCAGGACTTATTGGCACCACGGCACGCGGCGCCGCGGTCGGTACGGCGTCCATGGTGAGAATTGTCGGAGCGGCTCCGTCCGACTGGGTATGTGATGCGGCCGGGATTACTAGCGTATTTGCGCCGACTAAGTCTGCGCCGGACCCCCGATCTGTCTTACCCTTGTCTGGTGCTGCATCAAGGGCCGCGCGCAACTGTGCAGCAAGCTCTCCGGCGGTCGACTGGCGGTCATCACGGTCCTTGGATATCGCCCGACTGATCGCATCACTGAAGGCCTGGGAAACGCCTGGAACCTTTTCGTTCAAAGGCGGCGGGCTCACCGAGATGTGTTCTTTTCGGAGGGCATTCAACGTCGCCGCGGAGTAGGGGCGCTTACCACTAATCATCTGATAAGCAACCAGCCCGAGACTGTATAGGTCGGCGCGGCCGTCGATCTCGAAATTACCATCGCGGGATAACTCGCCCCACTGCTCAGGCGACATGTAGTAAGGAGTACCCAGCACCTGACCGGCCATGGTGAGTTCCGTTGTGCCGCTACTTTCCACCCCCGCGATATCGCGCATCTTGGCGATTCCCAGGTCGAGTAGCTTAACCACCGGCTCGCCGCCGTTGCCCGGTTTTCCGAGCATAATGTTTTCAGGTTTAAGGTCGCGGTGGACGACGCCCATTGCATGCGCCGTATTCAGGACGCTCATTATTGGTTCGAGAACTTCAAACGTCTCCGCAGGAGTGAACCGTCCGCGCTGCTTGAGTTCAGCATCCAGCGTCTGGCCTTCCACATACTCCATCACCATGTAGATGGTTCCGTCGGCCGCTGTTCTCAGATCGTGAACGGCGACGGCGTTGGCGTGTCGAAGCCGTCGGGCCGCCTGTCCCTCGCGTCGGAATCGACGCAGCCAGTCTGCATTGTTTCTTACTTCGGGCGGGAGAATCTTGATGGCCACGCGATCACCAAGCAGGATGTGGCGGGCCAGATAAACTGCTCCCATTCCGCCCTTACCCAGCAGGCTCTCGATTTGGTACTGGCCATCGAGAACTACACCGACCAGTGAAGACGGATCGTCCTCCAGAACCTCCCCATCGGTGGGACAGAAGCTCACGCCATCTTCAAACTTTCCTTTGCAAACGGTGCAGTATTTCATGCAGGCATAAATCCGGAGCGATCAATTAACCGACGTTTCAGCAGGGTCACGGCTATTGGCTGGTTGCGTTGCGTCCGTCATACGGGAGAGTCGGGAGCGGTTATTCTAACACAGCACCGCGGCCAACAATTATTCCGATGGAAGGGTTAGTAATGCTCTCCGTGGGGGTGACTGTATGAAGGTGCGGCACCGGGCGGAAAAGGTGGGCCGGAAACGTAACGAGCTAGTGAGGCTCTGCCTCAGACCGACCAGACGTGTGTTGGTATTCTGGCCGCGGATTCTCCCGGGTAAACACGTTGCGCTTGTCCGCATCCATCCTCGACTCCAGCTCGGTTTGCAAATCCCGCCTCTGTCTCCGAGTCTCTCTGCAAGTCTGTTTCGTTCTGGAGTCTCCCCTGTCCTCCAAGTCTCGCTCGCTCTTACACTCTAAGCTTGCCTCTAAGCTTGGTTCTGCGGCTGGGCCGCCTTCCGTGCGGTGAGGCTCTGCCTCACCGGCACCTCTATTTATTTTGAGGCTATGCCTCCGGGCGACATCAGAGGCGCAGCCTCGAAGAATGAAACCGCTATCGGAAAGGCCGAGCCTTTCCGCACCGAAGGCGGCAGAGCCGCAAAGGCTATCACCGCAGCGCACCTCGGCTAACTCTCTGTTTTACTGCCGACCCAAAAACTTGACTCATTCACATCAAGTTTTACCCGACAAGTAATGTAGTGCCTAACCGGAGGCTCTGCACAGAATGGGCTTCGCCTCTCTCAAAATAGCGGGGGCAAGGCGGGGTCCCCAGCGCGGCTGTCCCG
>JANNJZ010000479.1:0-12305 GCA_031396065.1 Pyrinomonadaceae bacterium
GCCGCTCCAGAAAACGCTTCATGGCTCGCCTCCGGCTCTTCGTCTGTTGCTTCAAACGATCATGCCAGATTCTGAGTCATGGAGCGTTCTTATTTTGGTTGCGGCCTAAGCCGCGCTATGTAATCTGCGTAATCTGCGGATTACTGTTATGACAGATCTACTTTTGCCGCAAAGCCGGAGATAATAATGCCCTCGAAAAATGCAACTCGGTTCCCTGCACTTATCTTGCTGATTTCCCTTTTCACCATGCAACTACCGTCGACTCCGGCCCAAACCACTGACGCCAATCCCTACGCCGCTTTAACCAAAGGTCAGACCTTGCACGGTTTTCGTGCTGACGCGGTTTATCTCGACGCTGCCGATAAGCCGATCGGTGCGCGATTAATCCACGAGCGTACCGGCTTTACACTCGACCTGCTCCAAATACAATCCGTCCCTCAGGCCTTCATATATGCAAACACTTTCACCGTGTCGGACATGGGCGAGCCACACACGCAGGAGCACCTGCTAATCGGCAAAGGCAACAAGGGCCGCAACATCAATGTGCTCGAAAACATGTCGCTCACCCAATCGAACGCCTCTACCTATCAGACTCTCACCAACTACCAGTTCAATACCGCTGGTGGTCCTGAATCGTTTTACGCGGTATTCAATGAGTACATGACGGTGCTGCTGCACCCCGACTATACCGAAGAGGAAGTCCGCCGCGAGGTCCGCAACTGGGGAGTTACCGAAAATCCTGACAAGACGTTGCGACTCGAAGAAAAAGGTTCGGTCTACAACGAGATGACCAGCTCGATGAACAACCCGGACTGGCGCCTTTATGATAATTCCGTGCGCATGCTCTACGGCGAAGCGCACCCGCTCTCGTTCAACGCCGGTGGCGCCCCGGACGCCATCCGCAAAATGACACCTGATGACATCAAGCGCTATCACGACGCTAATTATCATCTCGGCAATATGGGGGCGGTTGTCTCCGTCCCGAAGGATATGACGCCCGACACTGTCCTTCCCCGTCTTGATGCGATATTCCGGAAGGCCGAGCCTACCGACGAAAAGCGCGGCTACATGAGCGACGATAAACTCCCCGTACATAAGTCGGCCGAACCCGGAACGGTCCGCATCATCGAATATCCAAACGAGAATGCTGAACAGCCGTCGTCCATAATGTTTAGCTACCCGGCTTCACTAAAGCTCAACCTTACTGAAAAGCTTTTGCTCGATAATTTTCTGTCAGTTTTTGCCGGTGACGCCAACACAAATCTTTATAAGAAATTTATCGACAGTACTACCCGCGAACTCGATACCGGTGCCCAGGGGATGTACAGCTATGTCGAGGATTCCCCGGGCGCACCAATTTGGGTAGTGCTCTCGGATGTTCCAGCGACAAATCTCAATGCCGAGAAGGCAACGCTGATCCGGCAGAAGATGATGGAAGAGTTGGCCCGCGTTGCTGCTTTCAAAGACGGATCGCCGGAGCTCAAAGAATTTAACGATCGCTTCCGGAATTCGCTGGTTGCCTATCGCCGCAGCCTCTCCAAGTTTGTAAACACCCCACCTGGATTTGGCTTCCGCAGTGGTGGCAATGGTTATGGCTGGCTGTGGCAAACGCGGTATCTGAATCAGGAAAGCGATTTCCGCAAATCTGTCACGCTAAAGCCGCAGATCGCACAGGTCGAAAGTCTGCTCGCGAGCGGTAAAAACTTCTGGCGCGATTATCTGGTTAAGTGGAGGCTTACCGCGACTAGACCATTCGTAGCTGTTGGCCACGCCAACCCGAAGCTGATCCCGGCGGAGCTAGCGGAGCGCACCGCCAGGGCTGACGCAGAAACCAATGAGCTGAAGAAGAAATACAAAGTCAACGATGGTCAGGAAGCTATCCGACGTTACAAAGTCGAATATGACGCAACCACGGTGGAACTGGAGAAGCTCGCAACGGAAAGCGACGCGAAATTTATCGACAACCCGCCGCTGACCCTCGACGACCAAATCGACTACCGGGAGAAAACTGTCGGCAAAGTAAAACTCGGCGCTGCCACCTTCGACAATATGACGGGAGCGACCACGGGGATCGCCCTCAAGCTCGATACCATTCCCGAGCAGGACATGGTCTACCTTTCCTCGCTTCCTGATCTATTGCGAGGTGCCGGCGTGATCAAGGAAGGCAAGGCAATCTCTTACGAGGAAATGACCGAGATGCTGCGCCAGGAGATATTAGATCTCGAGGTCGAATTTACCGGTTCACCTATAACGCAGCGGTATGAGATGACCGTACGCGGCTCCGGTAATGACGCAGCCGAATCAGAACGCGCGGTGTCGTGGATGAAACTCGTCCTCCAAAATCCAAACTGGCGCAAGGAGAATCTGCCGCGGCTCCGTGACGTGGTTGATCAGCAACTGAGCGGGCTGCGCCGCAGGATGCAAGGTTCCGAGGAGTCATGGGTAAACAATCCCTCAGACGCTTATCGCTACCAGGACAGCCCACTCTACCTGTCAGCGTTTTCTTTCCTGACCCAGGCCCACAATGTTCAACGACTCCGGTGGATGCTCAAGAGTGCGGGCGACGCGAAAAACAGCAAAGCGATCGACTCATTTTTATCGAAGCTCGCTGGTGCAAAAGGAACGCGTGATGAGCTGAAGTCAATGTTGACCGCGATGGGCGGAGACAAGAGCCAGACGCGCGTTGATACTCCCGTTTCCGAAGTGATGACCAAGCCGTCGGTGGCTACTGTTCCAGTTGGCACTACTCTCGAGACCGTCGCACCACCGTTGAAACCCTTTATTGAAGAAATCGGCAAGCTGCCGAAGACCGCGCAGACTCTTGCTACCGACGCAGCCGCGGACCTGGGTCAATCGCTTGGCGATATTCCTGATTCGTCGCTGGCCGCAGACTGGGCCTACTTGTGCAATCAGATACGCCAGGACCTGGCGCAACCACCGGAAAAAACTCTAACGGATCTCGAAAACGTCCGCCGCCGGATCGTAAACTCCCATCATGCGCGGATGTTCTATATCGGCTCGTCCGCCACCAGGCAAAAGTTGGAGCCCGCTTACCAATCACTGATTAACGGTTTCGACAATGTTACGACAGCTAAAGCGAACTACGGTGCTGAACGGCGGATAGACGCGAGGCTAATCGCGCGAAGTGGAAGCGCTACGAAACCCGTATACGTCGGTTTGATGGCCCCCAATATGTCAGGCGGCGTTATGCTCAATACCGCCCGGCTCACTGCTTATGCCGACACGAGCCGCGACGGCATCCTTAACTTTCTCACTTCGAAACTCTATTCCGGTGGCGGCGCGCATGCGGTGTTTACGAAGACGATCAGTGCCGGTCTCGCCTATAGCAATGGCATCTCCAGCAGCAGCGGAACAGGACTGATGAGCTATTACGCGGAGCGGACGCCGGAACTCCCGCAAACCTTGCGCTTCGCCATCGGCGAGGTGAAGCGTCCGATGGATACACCGCTGGCGGAATACGTAGTAGCGTTGGCCTTCAGCTCGCGGGCCTCGGCCCCGTACGAAGATCGAGGCGAGGCGATGGCGTCGAATATGGCGGATGGGATCACGCCTGAAGTAGTTTCGCGTTTCAGGCGATCCATCCTGGACGTGCGGAAAATGCCGAATCTCTCGGCGGAACTTTACCGCCGAAAAGATATGGTCTTCGAGCGCGTCTTTCCGGGCTACGGCAAGCAGGGTAAGGACATCGTGGGCGGAAACTTTTTCGTAATCGGGCCGGAAAAACAGATGGTAGCTTATGAAGCCTACTTGAAATCCGTGGAGGGTCCGGACACAAAACTTTATCGTCTATATCCACGCGATTTTTGGTTACCCATGAACTAGGCTGCTGTTTCTAAAGTTCGGTTAACAAATCTGGCATTCAGAGTCGGCGAGATTCGCAGAGCGCCTGCATTAGGTCCGAAGGACCTGGAGCCCCTCCCCACTTCCGCTAGATTACTTGTCTGGTAAAACTTGAGGTGAATGCGTCAAGCTTTAGGTCAGCAGTAAAACGGAGAGTTAGTCGAGGTGCGGTGATAGCATTTGCGGCTGTGCCGCCTTCCGTGCGGAAAGGCTCGGCCTTTCCGATAGCGATTTCATTCTTTGAGGCTGCGCCTCTGATATCGCGCGGAGGCATAGCCTCAAAAAAAATAGAGGTGCCGGTGAGGCGGAGCCTCACCGCACGGAAGGCGGCAAAGCCGCAGAACCAGGTTTAGAGACAAAGATTCTGTTGTTCTATTTCCGATCCGTGTTTATCCGCGTGAATCCGCGGCCAAGATACAAACGTACGTCTCGTCGGTCTGAGGCAGATCCTCGCTAGAAGTGTTAATCGAACTTACCGCCCAGTAGTTTCTTCTAGCGTGCCCAAGCCAATCCGCGTAGAATGAGGCGCTTTCCCATCTGCTCTACGGTTCTGAATAGCGCCTTCCGCTGGACCACAGGGAGTGACCATTCCTGCCCAGGCCCATTGAGCCTAGCGAATGCTTCATCCCAATCACCCAAAGCAATGGAGCTCATATGCCTAAGACCTTCGATTTTGTTGTCGTCGGTGGCGGATCGGCCGGGGCCGTGGTCGCTGCTCGACTCTCCGAAGACCCAACCTGCCGGGTTGCACTACTCGAAGCGGGTGAGCGGCCACCCGACGTGGAGTTGATGCCGGTGGCTTGTGCGGCCATGCAAATGAATCCTGCCACGGATTGGATGTATTCGGCAGACCCTGGAAAGGCGGGCCTCGGGCTTCGAGACCGACGAGTTCCGGTGCCCCGAGGCAAGATGCTCGGTGGTTCCTCCGGGCTGAACTACATGGCGTATGTGAGGGGCCATCCGGCCGACTTCGACTCGTGGGCGGAAGCCGGCGCTACGGGATGGAGCTATGCCGAAGTGCTACCTTACTTCCGGAAGAGCGAGTGTCTGGTGCCTTGCGATGAGATCGTGATCGATGAGCAAGCGCACCACAGTGCTGGTCCGCTGGCAGTGTCGATACGATCGCCGATACTTCAAGGCGCTCGCGAATTCGTCCAGGCCGCTGAGGCCGCCGGTATCCCGCGTGGTGACTACAACGGGCGTGATCGCGGCGGAGCCGCGGGTGTTACGTCGCTGGTGCAAACAAACACGCGCCAGGGCAAAAGATCCAGTACTTACCGCGCGTTTTTGGAAGGCGCCGCCGAGCGCCGTGCCAACCTGACGATCATCACGGGTGCGCAGGTGACGCGCGTGTTGTTGAAAGGCCCTCAGGAAGAATTGGAGGCCTCAGGTGTCGAGTATCGTGACGCGACCGGTGAGTTGCAGACCGTCATGGCAAACAAGGAGGTCATCCTTAGTGCGGGAAGTGTCGGCTCCCCTCACTTGCTTTTGCTCTCCGGCATTGGACCGCGGCGCGAACTGGAGACCACTGGTGTTGCCTGTCTCGTAGATTCGCCAGATGTCGGCAAGCACTTGAAAGATCACGTACAGGTGCCCCTCTTCTTCTCGGCACCAGGTGTCGGCCTCTCGATGAACGAAGTCGCCCTCTCCATGGGACCAAACGTCCTTCGCCACCCCGCTGGACCACTGCCAGCGGACCCAAACGAAGATAGCCATCTCTCTCCAGAACTTCAGGCGCTGAAGCAGGAAGCAGAGCGGCGGCTTACCGAATGGGGAACGACTGGTTCGGGGTTGGCTTCGTCCTCGCTTTACGAGGCTGGCGCCTGGTTTTCCACTGGCCTGGGCGACCATCACAGTCACGACGCGCAAATCGCGTTCATTCCCTGTGGGTACAACTACGATTTGTGGCACGCTTGCCTGAACATCGATACCAACCTTTATTTTGACGATGCCGCCGTTCGTTTGGCGGCCAGCAACGAAAGCATGATCGTGCTCGCGAATCCGGTGCTCCCGCACAGCGAAGGGGAGATTGTTCTCCAAAACTCTGATCCCCTCACCTATCCCGCGATCCGCATGAACTACTTCGGTGATGACCACGATCTGAAGGTCATGATTGCGGTGCTGCGCCGCGCCCTGAAGATCGTTCGGAACTGGCCGCCGGATCATAAGATCGGATCGCTTCTGGTGCCGCCATTCCTGGCCGAGAAGCATGGTTACGAAGACGGTACGGCCTTGAGCGATGATCTGCTTCAGGATCTCGCCCTACATTTTTCGATAACGGTCTATCACTTGACGAGCACCTGTCGGATCGGAAGCGTCGTCGACTCGCGACTTCGGGTAAATGGTGTAGGAAAACTACGCGTGGCAGATGCCAGCGTGATGCCCAACATAGTCAGCGGGAATACGAACGCTGCCACAATCATGATTGGTGAGAAGGCGGCGGAGATGATTGCTGCAGACCATTCTATAAGGATAGACGAGTTTGTCGGGGAGCGAGCATGAGATCGTAGATACCACGGCAATCGGCAGTCGACAGTCAGCAATCGAAGGCCCACCCGCTCGCGAGACTGTGTGAAAACATTGTAGGGGTGTCACTCCGTGGCCACCCCTCGTAACGCGCCACAACTTCTGGAGGATATCGCAACCTCAGCGAGTGGTGGCGCTTTTTCAGACAGCATCGACGACCAGGAGCCGTGATGCCAATGTCGACCCTGGGCGGGGTACAGACCTTCATTGAGGGATTTTCCTCGCAAAGTACGGTAGTTTGATTGAGTCCTTGCGCGCGCGTGGTGGTGATGAACTCTCCGCGGCGACTGAGTTCGGTAACGCACTCCAGTCAGGGTTCAAAGAACTTTTTACAAACTTGCGGCTATCACAGAGAGGACATCGTTTATGAACCGAGGAATTCATTTGATCGCCGGCGTGGCCATCGGCGCTTTGCTGGCAACTGTGGGCTTTGCCGTTTCATCGCGGGGAACAACCGCACAAGACCCCGTAAAGCAATCGCCCCAGTATTACAAAGTCCTGCTGGAAAATGATCAGGTGCGAGTGGCGGAATACCGGCTCAAACCGGGTGAAAAAGAGCCCATGCATACGCATACGACGGGAGTGGTATACATCTTCGGCGATGCCAAAATGAGAACGACTCATCCCGATGGTCGAACTGAAGAAAGTACTGGTGGCGCCGGAGAAGCTCATTGGCGAAATCCGGTGACGCATGCACTTGAGAATATCGGAACAACTGAAGCGCATGCGTTGGCGGTAGATGTGAAGAAGCCTTGCAAACCCTAGTGGCCTGATTAACGGAAAAGACCCAGGCATGACAGCTCAAACAGTGAAACCAAAACGAATAACCGTGCTGCTGCTCATTCTCTGCTTGAGTCCAACGACTCAAAGTATCAATGACGCAACCTTCGGTCAGGCGCAACGGACTGTTAGCAGTGCAACCGTGACTCCCAGCCCGTACCTGTTTGTTTGGACCGGAGATGATGATGAAAAGGACTCAGACTTCCTGGCGGTCATTGATGCCCAGCCTTCCTCTCCGATTTACGGGGAAGTCGTCGCGACCTTGCCTGTGGGTGTGAAGGCCACATCTCCTCATCACACGGAATATGAATTCCCGGTGGGTTCCGTTTTGTTCGCCAATGGTTGGGGTGCAGGTCGCACGTTCATTATTGATTTGAATAATCCGAGAAAGCCTCGCCTGGCCGGCCAGTTCACGCAAACCTCGGATTATGGGTTCCCACACAGCTTTGCGAGACTGCCCAACGGCAACGTCGTCGCTACGTTTCAGGTAAAGAGCAAAGGTTATGAACCGCCTGGTGGCCTGGTTGAGCTGACTGCTCGGGGCGAGTTCGTACGCGCAAGCAGCGCAAACGTAGCCAGTATCGATAACAAGAAACTGCTGTGGCCTTACAGTCTGACAGTGCTACCGAGATCGATCGAGTTGTATCGACAAGTACTGAAATGGGATTGCCGGGTTGGGCTTCACCCCAGCCACACGGACCTTCAAACCACGAGCACACGTTAACTGATACCAACCTCATTCAAATCTGGTCACTCAAGGATCTGAGACTGCTGGCAACTATTCCCCTCCCAGTCGCGCCGAATGGCAAAGCTCAACTCAATCCAGCCGAGCCACGTCTCCTACCCGACGGCACCTTGTACGTGAACACTTTCAACTGCGGACTCTATCGCGTGCGGGGACTAGAAACGTCGGATCCGAAGGCCGAGTTTGTTTACGCATTCCCAGGCGCAGGTACGAAGTTTGAGTGTGCGGTGCCGGTCGTAGTGGGGAGCTTCTGGATTCAGACAGATCCTTCATTGGGAGGGCTGATTGCGCTTGATGTCCGTAATCCGGCCAAGCCCGTGGAAGTGTCACGCCTGGTTTTTGATAAGCGCTTCGAGAAGACGCATTGGCTTGCGGCAGACAGAAACGCAAATAGATTGGTTGTCACAGGCAACAATCGCTCCTGGGTGTTGATCGTGAATATCGACCGGGAAACCGGCAAGCTTACTTTGGATGAAGACTTCAAAGCGAAAGGCGCAGATCATCCGGGAATTAGTTTCGACCTCCCGCAATGGCCGCACGGAACAACGGGCAAGGGCGTGGTTCATGGGGCGCTCTTTGGCCCGGCGGTGAAGGGTCAGAACAATTAACCTAAAAGGACCAGGCGGTTGAACCGATCGCGGCACTTTCTAAGTGTCCGCCTGATCCACGGCCTTAAGTCCCAACTCGAAAGGAGAGATACATGGCAAGACCTTCAAAGTTTGCACACGTTGTCTATAGCACTCGACGCTTTGAGGAAATGATCGACTGGTATGAAAGTGTCTTCGAAGCGAAAGTGGTCTATCAAAATCCGATATTGGCTTTCCTTACCTACGACGACGAACATCATCGTTTTGCGTTCGCCAACTTGTCAGTGCTTACGCCTGACAGCGTTGCCAGCGAAACGCGGGACAACGTCGGTGTGAATCACGTAGCGTACACCTACGCCAATCTGGGTGACTTGCTGGCTACGTACGATCGTCTCAAACAGATGGGCGTCAATCCATACTGGCGGATCATCATGGAATCACCCTATCGCTTTATTACCAGGATCCCGACGGCAACCGAATGGAGTTTCAGGTAGATTGCGGTACTGTCGACGAGGCCAATGCCTACATGCAGAGTGATGCCTTTGCCGCGAATCCCTGCGGAATAGAAATTGACCCGGAAGATCTGCTGGCCCAGTACCGCAGTGGTGTAAGTGAGCAACAACTCCTGATGATGCCTGTAGGTCCGGCGTCTGCAATCCCGCGCGAGCACGGAATGTCCTGATTCCTCATTAGATTCAGGGGAAATGCTAAAACGCCTGACGGAATGAATTCGAAGTAGATGAATAAAGAACTCGAAGCCAACACTACTCTGTCGCATTACCGCATCGTCTCGAAGATTGGCGCGGGCGGGATGGGTGAGGTGTATCTGGCGCAGGACACGAAACTTGAACGCAAAGTCGCTATCAAGTTTCTGCACGAAGCGTTCAGCAAGGACTCGGACAAGTTAAGCCGCTTTATCCAGGAAGCCAAGGCAGCGTCAGCCCTGAATCACCCGAACATTCTGACGGTCTATGAGGTCGGTGAGGCCGACGGCAAAAACTATATCGCCACCGAGTTGATCGACGGCCAGACCTTGCGTGAGCAACTCTCTGGCAAGAACTCGCTGCCGCTCAGTGCAATCCTAAAGGTCGGAGTGCAAGTTTCGGAAGCGCTCTCCGCGGCACATCAGGCTGGCATTATCCATCGTGACATCAAGCCTGAGAACATCATGCTGCGCAAAGACGGCTATGCAAAGGTGCTGGATTTCGGCTTGGCGAAATTGTCAGAACCAGTAGCGACCGGCTCGGCGGGAAGTGAAGACGCAACCCGGGTTCAAGTCAATACCACTCCGGGGATGATCATGGGAACCGTTTCGTACATGTCGCCCGAACAGGCTCGCGGGACAACCACGGATGCGCGAACAGATATCTGGAGTCTGGGAGTTGTCTTATATGAAATGCTCTCGGGCGGAGTTCCCTTCACTGGCGAAACCATCAATCACACCATTGTCTCGATCCTCGAAAAAGAACCGCTGCTCCTAACGAACGTGCCGGCTGAACTGCAGCGCATCGTCCGCAAATCGATGACTAAAGATGTGAACATGCGGTACCAAACGGCGCATGACCTGCTGATTGACCTCAAGAATCTACGGAGAGAACTGGACATTCAGGGCGAGCTTGAGCGTTCAATCATTCCGAACCGCTCAGCCACAACCGAACCGGGGTCTCCGGCGGGGCAGCCCCGCTCGGGTGGTGGGCCAACTAACGAAAATCAAACCCAGGTTTATGCAGCCGACTCGGTTGCTCGGACGAGGAGCGGCCAGGCCGCAGCTACGCATAGTCTAACGACGTCGTCTTCTAGTCTCGAATACGCGGTTACTCAGGCAAAGAGCCACAAACTTGCCTCGGCGATCATTGGGGTCTTGCTGGTCGGAGTGATTTTGACCGTCGCCTACTTTGCGTTTGTTTCCAGAGAGACCAGTTCAAAGCAGATCAATTCCATCGCGGTCCTGCCATTCGAGAATCGCAGCGGCCAAGCGGATACTGATTATCTTTCTGACGGGCTGGCAGATTCTTTGATCTATCGCCTTTCACAACTCCCGAATCTAAAGGTCAGCCCGACCAGTTCGGTCATGAGGTACAGGGGCACGGAAAAAGATGTCGCCCAGATAGCAAAGGAACTTGAGGTAGATGCGGTCATGTCTGGCCGATTGGTCCAGCGCGGTGATGACCTTTCAATAAGCGTGCAATTGATCGACTCTCGCACCAAAAAACTGATATGGGCCGAACAATACGATCGAAAAATGGCGGACTTGCTGGCCACCCAGCGTGAGATTGCGGCGACGATTACGCAAAAGCTGCAATTGAAATTATCAGGCGAAGATGCCAAGGGAATCACCAAGAAATACACCGACAACAACGAGGCTTACCAACTTTATTTGAAAGGGCGATTCTACGGAAGTAAACGCACGGCCAAAGATGCTCAGAGGTCCATTGAATATTACCAACAGGCGGTCGCCACTGATCCGAAATTCGCATTGGCATTTGCAGGCCTGGCCGAGGCAAATTGGTTCCTCGCGTATTACAGTTACCCGCAGGTAAATGAACTGGTCCCCAAAGCGCGGGAGCTTGCCCTGAAAGCCCTGGAATTGGATAACAGCCTAGCCGAGCCACATTCAGTAATAGGAGTCATTTGTTTTAATCATGATCGCGATTTCGCCTGCATGGAACGCGAACAAAAACTGGCGATGGAACTGAATCCGAATTATTCGGAAGGCCATCGTCGGTACGGGCTGATGCTTCAGGATCTGGGCAGATTTGAAGAGGCCCGCATTGCTTATAAACGTGCATTGGAGATCGACTCCTTGTCGCCGGTTACTAACTTTCAAACCGCGCAGGTGCTTTTCTTTGAAAGAAAATATGAAGAAAGCGAAACGCAGAGCAAGAAAAACGTCGAACTGGACCCCAATTTCTGGTATGCGCATTTGCAACTCTTTTACGTTTACCGGATGAAGCGGGATTATGCGTCGGCTGTCGAGGAGCTCGCTAAAGTCCAGGAAGCAAGAGGCGAGCCTGATGCAGCAAAGTTGATCCGAGAGAGTTTTGCCAAAGGCGACTGGCAGGGATTCTTGAGGAAAATTACCGAGCAGCGCTCGCGACTTAAACTATATCCATATTTTGTGGCCACTCTCTTTGCTGAGTTGGGCGAGAAAGATATAGCCTTTGCCACGCTCAAGGAAGCGCTCGAAACAAAAGATCAACATACGGCCTGGATGAAAGTGGACCCATTCACAGATCCATTGCGTGACGACCCACGCTTTCGGGAAGTGCTGAAGAAAGCTGGTTTTCCCGAATAGAGTCAACTTATGAAACGATGCCCGGAATGTGGGCGGGATTATTGCGACGCCAACTAAGAGTCTTCAAAGAGCACTCCCAAAGGACAGCGAGACAATTTGAGCAAAAGCATATCGCCCGACACGATCTTCGGACATTACCGCATCGTCTCCAGGATCGGCGCCGGCGGGATGGGTGAGGTGTGGCTGGCGGAGGACACGCGGCTCGGGCGAAAAGTCGCGCTGAAACTTCTGCCTGCTGAATTCACCGAAGACTCAGATCGGGTTCGACGGTTCACACTGGAAGCAAAAGCCGCCTCAGGACTCAATCATCCAAACATCATTTCGGTGTACGACATCGGCGAGTGTGATGCTGGTCGCTTCATAGTCATGGAGTTTGTTGCCGGTCGCACGTTGCGTTCAGTCATCGCAAAAGACAACTCACTCGACACTTTGTTCACTCTCGGAGCGCAGATGGCAAGAGGCTTGAGCGCCGCACACGCCGCCGGAATAACTCACCGCGACATCAAGCCAG
>JANNJZ010000480.1:0-4181 GCA_031396065.1 Pyrinomonadaceae bacterium
GATTCGGCGAAGGGCGCCGCAACCCTTTCAGGGTTGCGTCTTCGAGAAATAAACGAGTAGTCCCAGGGTTGCCAAAGCGCAACCCAGGGCTGGAATTAGCGAACGCTTTCAGCGTTAGGTTTACTGGGCTGGAATTAGCTAGCGCTTTGACCTTAGGTTTACGGGCCTTTAATCCCAAACGTAACGCTCGTCGTATTCAATGCCGTACGCCTTCAAGAAAGCGCGGTACTCATCCTGAAAGGTCACGCGCTTGTGATGCTCCTCCTGGTTTTCTATATATTTGATAACTTCGTCCAAATTGGATTGACTCACAGAGAAGGCTCCGTATCCACCCTGCCAATGGAATTTCGTCAGTGTCGCTGAAAGCTCTTTTGCAAAACCAGAAGAGGTGCGTTTTATCTCCTTGACGACTGACGCAATAGAATGAGTCCTCGATAATGCAAACAGCGCATGAACATGATCCTCAACACCATTGACGATTAGCGATTCGCAATCCTGTTCACGCAGCATCTTCGCAAGGTACGCATGCATGTCAGTTCGTAACTTCTTATCAATCAGGAACGGGAATCGGTCTTTGGTTGAAAAGATAAGCTGGGTCCAAAGTCGTGCGAGCGATTGAGCCATCAAGGTGGGTCCTCCTATTTCGTTCTGGGAACAGCCGGAGATTCTACCCACAGGGAGTTGGGCGTCCCTCACGCGGAAGGTAGGGCGCAGGTTTCAAGTGTATGAAAGAGATTAGGTAAGGAGCCCGATGACACCGACAGGGTTTGGCAAATTTAGGGAATTACGAGGCTCCACAGTCCGCGCGCCGAGAGGATGATTCAGCAGGTTATCTGCGTGACGGCGGCGACAGGTCGCCGAAGACCAAAGCGCAGACAAGATCAGCGCACTCCAAAGGGTCGACTCTACTGCTGACCGAAGCAACAGCACAGATTGCCAATAGCAAAATATCGATCCAGCCTCCCAACGGCGCTTTCTTGTTCACGAGTAAGCACGCCGCCGGCAAGAATCAAAATCACGCCAACAAAATAACTCAAGAAAATTCGCCGGCCTTAATTACGCTGAAAGCGTTGGCTAATTCGAGCCCAGGCCGGGGTCCCCACGCGGGCAGCCCGCGTGGGGTGGAAGTGTTTGCTTTGAAACCCTGGGTCACCGTCGTTAGCATAATTTCTTTTCGCAACCCTGAAAGGGTTGCGTCGCGGTTCGCCGCTCGCAAGGCAGTCGCCACTCCTTCAGAGTTGCGAAGAATCTCTTGGGCATATCTTGAACCCAGGGTTGCAGCAACCCTGGGCTGGAATTTGCCAACGCTTTCAGCGTTATTCATTTCCGATAAGTCTTCTCAAGAGCAGGTATCGATGCAGACATGGACGGAAGAATGCAAAATGAATCCTTTGTTTTGTGGCGAGAGATGGGAGAAGATTGACGGCAACAGATGTCGTTGCTCGATAAAAAATGGACCCCGAAACTGCTTTCGTGCTTGCGGGGCGGTTACACGCGACGTGATTTGATTGCGGACCTCATTGCCGGCGTGACGGTTGGGTTAGTCGCACTGCCCCTGGCAATGGCATTCGGCATCGCTTCGGGAGTCTCGCCGCAGGCCGGGATTTACACGGCAGTAGTAGCAGGCTTCTTCATTTCGGCCCTCGGCGGTTCGCGGGTGCAGATCGGTGGTCCCACCGGAGCGTTCGTGGTGATCGTGGCCGGCATCATCGCGGCCCACGGAGTTTCCGGTCTTTTGATGGTGACGATGATGGCCGGCGTCATCCTCATAGTCATGGCAGTGACCGGGCTCGGGTCCGCGGTTAAATACATACCCCGCCCGGTCACCATCGGCTTTACGAACGGCATCGCAGTGCTGATTGCTTCGACTCAGATCAAGGACTTCCTTGGTCTCCAGATCGGTGCGGTGCCAAGCGAATTTCTCGCACGGATGCGTCTCATCTCGCGAAGCGTGGGTAGCCTACAATACCCGGCTGTGCTGATGGCCGTCGGCTCGCTCGTAATCATTCTGCTGCTTCCGAAAATCACAAAGCGCGTTCCCGGAGCCATCGTGGCCCTCGTTCTGGCTACAGTTGCAGCGGCCGCTTTCAAACTTCCTCTGGAAACTATCGGGACTAAGTTCGGCGGGATCCCCACCGGTTTGCCGCCGCTCTCCTTTCCGGAATTCAGGCCTGACTTGATTATTCCGCTGCTGCCGGCGGCCGTGACCGTCGCCATGTTGGCAGCCATTGAAAGCCTTCTGTCTGCGGTTGTAGCTGACGGCATGATTGGCGACAAACACAACTCTAATATCGAATTGTTTGCGCAAGGTATAGCAAACTTTGCGGTTCCCCTCGTAGGCGGCATACCCGCGACTGGGGCAATCGCGCGCACCGCAACGAACGTCAGGGCAGGTGCGCGCACTCCTGTTTCAGGCATTGTCCATGCTCTTACGCTGCTCACAATTCTCCTGGTGGCGGCGCCACTAGCCCGCTTTATTCCGTTAGCGACACTTGCGGCGATCCTTTTCGTGGTGGCCTATAACATGAGTGAGTGGCGAGAAGTCAGAACTATTCTGACACTCTCAAAAGCGGACATTACAGTGTGGCTATTGACCTTCGCCCTCACGGTGTTTGCGGACCTGACTACAGCGGTGGAGATAGGAATGCTTTTCGCCGCGCTGCTTTACATCTACCGGGTGTCGCAAACGACTACGGTCGCTCCAGTGACCGAAGACTACATTGAGGACGGTCGGCCCCATGTTCTGCAGGACAAGTTGCTACCGCCGTACGTGCTGGTTCTGCGGATACACGGCCCGTTTTTGTTTGGAGCAACCGAAAAGTTGGGAGAGGCGACGGCCAATTTGGATTTACTCCCGTCGGTAGTAATCCTGCGTCTCAGAAACATGACGGCAATCGACGCCACGGGGCTGCACGAGCTGGAAAAGCTCACCGACCGACTGCGGGCCACCGGCCGTACGCTACTGTTGTGTGGAGCTCG
This sequence comes from Pyrinomonadaceae bacterium, assembly GCA_031396065.1. Lineage (GTDB taxonomy): Bacteria > Acidobacteriota > Blastocatellia > Pyrinomonadales > Pyrinomonadaceae > PSRF01. The sequence continues at coordinate 2,980 of JANNJZ010000480.1, forward strand.
CAGCCAACCAGAACAGTTGTTGAGAAAGTCCGCATTCCTCCAGCACGTCGGCGAAGAAAACATGCTGCCACACGTCGAGGCAGCACTGGCGCGTGCCCGGGAGATCTATGAGGGGCGTACGGTCGATGTGCCGCATCACTGAAGGTTACTTTTGGGGCAGAAAACCCTCTGCCGCCTTCCGTGCGGAAAGCCTCAGCCTTTCCGATAGCGGTTTCACTCTTTGAGGCTGCGCCTCTGATGTCGCGCGGAGGCATAGCCTCAAAATAAATAGAGGTGCCGGTGAGGCGGAGCCTCACCGCACGGAAGGCGGCAAAGCCGCAGAACCAAGCTTAGAGACAAACTCAGAGTGTAAGAGCGAGCGAGACTTTCCTGCCTGCCCCTCCGAATGGTGAGTGCTGTGGACAGTCTCGGGACTATAAACGTCGCGCTCCGTGCGACTGTTATGTGTCGGGGTTAAAAAGTTCGAGAGAGAGAGAGAGGGAGAGAGCTCGCGCGACCCGTGGAGGATGATGAGGTACAACCCGGATGAGCGGGTTAACGCCGCTCATCATCGAGTCGACTGCCTGCGATTGTTAACCGGGCAACTCGTGGCCCCGCAGCTCGAGCGAAGAGAACGCACTAATCGTGACATAGTATCCGTCCGGATCCCGCAGCGAGAACTCCTCTGTTCCAGTTTTTGGGTTCGCATTCGGCTCCTCTTCGAGCCGGGCGACGAGCGCGCGTGCCCTATTCAGCGTCATATCGAAATCGTCGACGCGGAAGAATAAGAGGAGCCCGTTGCCAGGTGTCGCACAGTCCGGGCTGGTCAACGACGGATGCTCGTGCGCGCCCCACTGGTGGAGGCAGAGCAGGACAGTTCCATCCGAATCGAGGATCTGACCAAAATAGTCATGGGCGGGTCGTGTCTCGGGATGGCCGAAGAGCGACTGGTACCATTTGAAGCTACTCGGCACGTCGCTTACGCCGATGACCGTCCAAGTGCGTTTCATGACATTTCTCCCGTCAACCCAACGTGGGAGTCGATGGGCGAGCCACCTCACAGTCACCAACGATTTTAGGCTATCCGCAGATTACGCAGATTACATAGCGCGGCTTAGGCCGCAACCAAAATAAGAACGCTCCATGACTCAGAATCTGGCATGATCGTTTGAAGCAACAGACGAAGAGCCGGAGGCGAGCCATGAAGCGTTTTCTGGAGCGGC
>JANNJZ010000556.1:0-9849 GCA_031396065.1 Pyrinomonadaceae bacterium
TAAACATCAACGCGGCGAATACTCTGCACGCTGCCATCCGGGGCATTTCGCTGAGGGGAGGGCCAGCTGAGCAGAATCTGATTGCCGCGTTGCGCTCCGGAGAGGGCCTCGGTGCGTTGTTGAACTCGCTCGACCGGCGGCAACGGTGGTCGACGCTTCCCGCAAGCTACTACGAAGAAAGCGATCGGCATGACACAGAGGAAAAGAAGGACTCTTTGCAGACTCGGTTTGCGGCTATGCCGTCCGATGTGCGGAAGGGCTGTGCCCTTCCGATAAGAGTTGGAGGAATCTGGGGCTGCGCCCCAAGTCAGGGGCGTAGGCCCGAAGTGAGTAGAGCGCTCGGTTCCGGTGGGGCAGAGCCCGGGGTCCCAGGCGGGGCAGCCCCGCTCGGGTGGCAGGCGCCACCGCACATCGGGCGGCACAGCCGCAACTGGAACGGCGCCGTTGTGATTTATGAGCGTCCTGCCACCCGCCTTCTGTCTGCTGATTTTCACAGAATATACCGGCTGAGATCCTGGTCTTTGACAGTTTCCGCGAGCATGTTCTCGACGTAGGCAGCATCGATTCGCTGGTTCTTTGGTTCAAGGTCGGGTCCCTCAAAGCTAATTTCTTCCAGCAGCTTTTCCATGATGGTTTGCAGTCTGCGCGCGCCGATGTTCTCAGTCTGCTCATTTACCCGAGCGGCAAAATTTGCAATCGAATCGATCGCGTCGTCGGTAAATTCGATAATCACGTCCTCGGTGGCCATCATCGCCTGATACTGTTTGATCAAGGCGTTTTTCGGCTCAGTAAGGATACGCTTGAAGTCTTCTACCGTCAGTGATTCAAGCTCTACGCGGATCGGAAAACGTCCCTGCAATTCGGGAATGAGGTCGGAAGGCTTTGAAACGTGAAACGCGCCGGCCGCAATAAACAGAATGTGATCTGTTCTTACCATCCCGTAACGAGAGTTGACCGTAGTTCCTTCCACGATTGGCAAAATATCCCGCTGCACTCCTTCACGTGAGACGTCTGGTCCATGTCCCGACTCTCGGCCGGCGATCTTGTCAATCTCATCGAGGAAAATTATGCCGGAAGACTCGACCCGTTCGATTGCGGCCCGGGCGACTGTGTCCATGTCAATTAGCCGCTCTTCTTCCTCCTGCATGAGATATTCCATTGCCTCGTCAACTTGCATCTTCCTCTGCTTGGTGCGTCCCTGGAACAGATTGCCCAACATGTCCTTCATGTTGATGCCCATCTCTTCGACTCCCTGCGGTCCGGCAAGTTCGATGACTGGAAAATTCTTCTCGCGGATCTCGATTTCGACTAGCCGGGTATCGAGCTTGCCACTGCGCAGCTGTGTGCGAAGTTTCTCTCGAGTCCGCTGAAACTGCTCATCCTTCTCCTTGGAACTGGCAGGCGACTCAACCGCCGTTTCGGACGTCTCCTCGCTGGTGGCCGCGTCGAAGTCGTAAAAGCTGGAAGTCGCGCGTGGTGGCGGCAACAACAGATCGAGGATCCGCTCCTCTACGTTCAGCTCCGCTTTTTCGGCGATTTCGTCAATCTTCTCCTGCCGTGTCATGTCCACCGAGATTTCGGTGAGATCGCGGATCATGCTTTCAACGTCTCGACCCACATAGCCTACTTCGGTGAATTTCGAGGCTTCCACTTTCAGGAACGGGGAATCGGACAGGCGCGCTAACCGGCGCGCGATCTCAGTTTTGCCGACGCCGGTCGAACCGATCATGATCATGTTCTTCGGCATTACGTCGACCGCCATCTCCGGATCGAGTTTTTGACGGCGGATGCGGTTTCGCAGGGCAACGGCAACCGCCCGCTTGGCGTTGCGTTGACCGACAACATGCTTATCAAGCTCAGCCACAATCTGGCGAGGAGTCATGTCGTCTAACCCGACTCCGTCGTCAACTTCACCTTCCAAATAAATAACCATTTAAGTTAGATAGAATTCCTGAGTAGTAGATCCGAATTACAATTCTTCCACGACAATATTCTGATTTGAATAGATACAAATCTCGCCCGCTATGCGCAACGCTTCAACTGCTATGTCGCGGGCCGATAAATCGGTATGTTTGGACAATGCGCGGGCGGCCGCCAGTGCATAGGAACCGCCCGAGCCGATTGCCAGCACGCCGTCGTCCGGAGCGATGACGTCGCCGTTGCCAGACAGGAGAAACGAACTCTTGGTGTCAGCAACGACCAGCAGCGCTTCCAGGTGCCGAAGTATTTTGTCTGTGCGCCATTCCTTGCTGAGTTCAATGGCTGCGCGCTCGAGATTGCCGTGGTACTGCTCCAGCTTACTTTCGAAGCGCGTTAGGAGTGAAAAGGCGTCGGCGGTGGCCCCGGCAAAGCCGGCAAGTATACTATCGTTATACAGACGGCGAACCTTCTTGGCGCTGGCCTTCATGATGGTTTCACCAAGCGTGACCTGTCCATCGCCGGCCATTGCCACGTGCTCGCCTTTGCGAACAAGCAACACGGTGGTGCTGCGAATCCTGGGAGTTTGTGAATGCATCTTTGGTAAGGGTCACTATAGGAATTCGCTGGAAGGCAAGTCAAGCGAGGTGGCGGAGCGCAGGCATCTTGCCCGCTGGTCTGGTGCAGAAGGCGGGTTTGACTCATGGGAGTCACTGGTGAGTCCTTGAAGGCAGGGGTGCCTGCGCTTCCCGTTTTTAGGCTATGATAGGTTTTCGCTGGACTACATTATGGAAATGAACAGTAGAGATACAAAGTCTTCAAATCGTCCGCGCATTGGCATTACGATGCGCCTTGAGCTAGAGAGCAATCGCTTCTATCTGGCTCGAGATTATAGTGAAGCCGTCGAGGCCGCCGGCGGGGCGCCGGTGCATATCAGTCTCATTCCGCGACGCGATTATATTTCGTCGGTCATGGATGAGCTTGATGGCGTACTGCTTCCTGGCAGTGATTCCGATGTGGATCCTTTGCGGTATGGAGCTGAACCCCATCGACAGTTGGGTACCGTGGTCACCGTAAAGGATGAAACAGATTTGTTGGTCCTGGAAGAGATCGAGAAAAGAAGTATGCCACTCTTGGCGATCTGTTTTGGGATGCAGGTGCTGAATGTTTCTCGGGGCGGCACACTGGTTCAGGACATCGCTTCCCAGATAGTGAACTCCATAAAGCATGACCAGGGGGTGCCCCGTGATCGCCCGTCGCACCGCGTCAGGCTTGCTAACACGAGCCTGATATCTGCCCTGGCAGAAAGGGAGACGGCTCTGGTTAACAGCCATCATCATCAGGCCGTTCAAGACGTCGGCAGAGAATTAGTTGCCACGGCCTGGGCGGCTGATGGACTGGTCGAGGCCCTCGAAGATTCGCGACCCGACCGGTTTGCCGTGGGTGTCCAATGGCATCCGGAGCTGGGCTGGAGAGACGACAGTTTGTCCCGAGCTCTTTTCAACCGATTCCTGTCAGCCTCAAGGGAATACTCCGAGAGAGCAGGGGACTTGCGTCTCGTTGCGGAGTCGGTTCGGTGAAGCAAATTGTAGGGGTCGACATTTCGTGGCCACGCCCGGTCGATGCCATGGTGTCATTTGCGAAGGGTTGTCTGCACCTCCGAGGGGGGGGCACGCCCTGTGTAACCGCTGCTACAGCTCAGGCTCGACCTAAGGTTCCAGGGTTGAGGTTCTACATTAGGATAAGGTTTTCATTGAGGGATAATGACTCGAAGAAAGATTAAGTTAGGCCTTGAGAAACTACTTGAGGCCCAATCCCCTCTAGTGCGTGGTGCCAGAGTGGGATTGATTTGTAATCAGGCGACGGTTGACCACGACTTTCGCCATGCGGCTGACCTTTTACATGAACATCCTGGCGTAGATCTGCGGGCGCTATTTGGACCCCAACATGGGATTCGTGGTGACGTGCAGGACAACATGATTGAGACCGCACACGGTATCGATGCCCAGACAGGCTTACCGATTCATTCTCTCTACAGTGAGACTCGCGAGCCCACTGAGGCAATGCTTGAGGACCTTGATGTCTTAGTCTTTGACATGCAGGATGTCGGCTGTCGTATCTACACATTTGCCTACACAATGGCTAATGCCATGATCGCCGCCCGCCGGTTTGGAAAGAGAGTAATTGTCTGTGACCGCCCAAATCCAATCGGTGGCAAACATGTCGCAGGCAATGTTTTGGAGCCTGAACACGCGTCATTTGTTGGCCAGTTTGCGATTCCTACGCGGCATGGGATGACTCTCGGCGAGTTAGCTAGTTTATTTAATGAACATTTCAAAATCGGTTGCGACCTGGAAGTCGTAAAAATGGACGGCTGGGAGAGAAGCGACTGGCAGGACGAAACCGACGCTCCCTGGGTTTTGCCTTCGCCCAACATTCCGACGATCGATTCGGCGACGGTGTTTCCTGGTACGGTCCACTTTGAGGGTACACAATTATCGGAAGGGCGGGGAACCACGCGACCGTTTGAGCTCGTCGGGGCTCCTTATATCGATCCGGTAACTTACGCCCTCCGGCTAAACGAAAGGGGGCTACCAGGTGTCTATTTTCGAAGCTGCATCTTTCGTCCGACTTTCCAAAAGCACGGCGGGGTAAGCTGCGGCGGAGTCCAGATTCACGTGCTCGACCGTGAGAAGTTTGAGCCGGTCGTTGCAGGCATCACAATGGTCCAGATTGCATACGATTCATATCCGGAAGAATTCCGCTGGAAAGAGCCGCCCTATGAATACGTGTACGACCGAAACCCATTTGATGTGATAGCCGGCACTTCAAGTATTAGGGAAGCTATTGAAGCGGGCACTCCGATTAGCACACTTGAGGCAAGCTGGCAGGACGATCTAGCAGCGTTCGCTCGAGTGCGCGAGAATTACCTGCTGTATTGAAGTATCACGAGTTAAGGTTAGTCTTTAGAGGTCGGGGTGCCGACCGTTAATGTTGATAGTTAGCTTGCATGACCGGGAGACCTGGGTCTGAATGCGAACCAAGGGCACCTTCGGGCATTTGCTGATGTAAGACTTTAATGGGTTAGGCTCTATCTTAGCAGGAACTTTACGGAGGTAAATTTTGGTCACGTCTGACAGTCAACGAACAGAGATCGAAAAAGCTCCAGCACGAGCCTGGATAATGGGTACTGCGGGATGGTTGGTCCCCGGACTCGGTCATCTCCTTCAAGGCAAATGGTGGCGGGCACTGCTCCTGGGCGGCGCAGTGTGGGCTTGTTTCATACTGGGGTTTCTGATGGGCGGTCACCTTTTCCGGGTGGATGGATCCGAGGCAGGCACATCGTCACTTCTCCAGGCCCCACCAATGATAGGTAACCTCGGGACCGGGCTTCTTTATATCGTTTGCTGGCTAATGGGCATTGGATTTACATATGACGCCCAGCAGGCCGCACTACCGACTTTTGAATATGGGTGGACATTCCTGATCATCGCGGGGTTGCTGAACTATCTGGCCATGCTTGACGCTTTTGATATTGCCGCGGGGAGGAAGTCATGAGGCACTTTTTGGTGATGACGGCCTTTGCCGGCTTAGCTGCGGTGGTCTTTGGTATCGTCGCGAAAGACTCGAAAAAGGACCGAGTGGTCTACGGACTTAAAGTGTTTGCTGAGTTCCTGGTAATCGGATTGGCACTCGGTTGGATTCTGTACTTCATTCTGTTTTAGAAACTGTTCCTTGGTCTGCAGCACAGCCTGCTGTCAGACCCACCTGCATCAGCGGGTGGAGCGAAGAGCGGGGGCAAGCCCGCCTTCCCAACCCCGAGTTAACATTCAACGTGAAGAAATGAGGGAGTGTCAGAATCTCTCGGTTGGGAAGGCGGGCTTCCACCCCAGCGGGGCTGCCCCGCCGGGGACCCCGGGCTTGCCCCCGCTCTTTTTGCGAGTTGAGCGCCATTGAGTGGCATCTGGAACACGGCTGCCACCCGCTAACATGGTTCTGACAGGGGATTGAATGGCATCTCTCGAAACTGAGGCATTGGTCTTACGAACTTACAACTTCGGAGAGGCGGACAAGATAGTTGTGTATCTGACCCGTGCTGACGGGTTGGTTCGAGCAGTTGCCAAGGGTTGTCGAAAGCTAAAGAGTCGGTTCGGGGCGGCTCTCGAACCCTTTACAGTTGCCAGAATCTCTTACTATCACAAAGAGAATCAGGACCTCGTATCTCTGCGTCAGGCGGAGATCGTCAAATCCCATTTTAATTTGTCCAGCCAGGCTGAAACGCTTACCGGCCTCGCCTACATGGGGGATCTGGTAATAGAATTTTCACCCCCATACGAACCAAACGAGAAACTCTTTCGAATGGTAATCGCCTGCCTGGATGCGATTTCAGAGTCACAAGCGGATCTACAGATCATCTTGAGGTATTTCGAAGTCTGGCTACTAAAGCTCGAAGGTTTTCTTCCGGACATACGCCGGTGTGGAGAATGTCATCGAAACTTCGACGAGAAGGTATTGGCATTCATGGGGCCCGACCTCATGTTTCGATGCAAGCAATGCGGTCAGGGGGCGGGGAGGGTCCTTTCGAAGACGCTACAAACTCAATTGCGTGCGACTCAGAAGCTGGCACCTTTCGTCTTTGCGCAAGAATCGCACAGCGTTGCCGCCAGTATCCACAGCGAAATGGCTGAACTAACACATCAACTAATTGGACGGGTACTTGAGAAGCAACCGAGACTAAGATCAACTTTTCAGTGACACGAGCGTTGAAAGGGTAGGTCTCATCGCTGGGCTGTTTCCAGGCCGTCCGCTAGCGGATTGAGGCGGAATGAGTTCCTTGTGCAAAACATTAGGCCCGCTCAATTGACGCAAGCCCCTTAGAACTTACTTTAAATGTTTACCCCAAGCTTGATCGCCAGATATGTTCTAAAAGGTGCTCTGCCTTATGCTTTGCTTTCACTGTTGCTCTTAACCGCGATATTGATTACTCAGCAGGCGGGGCGCTTTGCCGAGCTTGCCCTAACCGCCGACCTACCCCTGTCGCTGGCTGCCCAGATAACAGCGGCCCTTCTTCCGAGTGTCCTGGTACTGACCTTACCGGTGGCGGTGCTGGCGGGCGTAGTTATCGGGTTTGCTCGGATGGGGAGTGACAGCGAAGTCGTAGCCATGCGTGCTGCGGGAGTGGGTACCTGGACGTTGTTATGGCCGGCTCTGCTGATCGGGCTTGTAGCGACGGTGGGTGCCACCTTCCTGCACATGAAAGAGGCGCCCCAAGCCGCTCGCGATCTGCGAAAGGCTGCCTTGACCGGGGCCCTTCGCAAATTGGAATCACCCGTAGAGCCCCGAACGTTTAATACAGAGATTCCCAGCTACGTGATCTACGTCAGAGATGGCGATAAGGCCCAGGGTTCATGGGCGCGCGTCTTCATCAACCTGCAACAACGCGACGGATCAACCAGAATCCTGACCGCCAGGTCCGGAAGGATAGACTCGTCCGCCGATAAAGCTGAACTGGTGTTGAGTGACGTCGTGGCAATGAAGATGCCGCCCCCCGAAAGTAAGGATCATAACTATGTGGTTGAGCGGTTAGCCCAGCTACGTCTCGCGATAGATACGGGTCGGGCTGCCCTGGTGGATCGGCTAACTCAGAAGGATGTGCGCGCCGATGAACTGGACTGGGCTGACCTCAAGAAGCAAACTCATTCAGAGGTGATTGCTGAGAGAAGGGAAGCGGAGAGGACCCTTCACCGCCGGCTTGCGCTCAGCGTGGCTCCCCTTGTTTTTGCCCTTTTTGGCGGCTTATCTGGAATTCGCATCAGGCGGGGCGGGCGCGGAGCCGGCATTCTGCTGTCAATCGCAGTCGTGGTTGTTTTAAACCTTATTTAAATGCTTGGTGAATCTTTCGCCAGGACTAATTCGGTGCCCGTCGTAGTTGCCCAATGGTCGGCGACTGCAGCAGTGCTCTTGTTTAGCTTGATGCTGTTGCGCTTCAGACCTGTTCCAGGGCTGGAGCTAGTCCGCAGGCTTACGAAGAGACAGAAGAGCGGCGTCGCGACAGGTAACAGGACGGGCAAGGAGCGAACCGTGGGTACGGGTAGGTCTGGTTTTCCAAGCCTGCTGGATACGAGCCTCTTTCGCACGCTGGCGATAAGCTTTGTACTTGGGTTCGTTTCTTTGCTTTCCATTGTCCTTATTTTCACCTTATTTGAGCTCTGGCGTTTCATTGGCGCCAATCAGGTGCCGGCCGCTATTGTCGCGAGGTATATGGGATCTCTGCTGCCGGTAGCCACGGTTGAACTGTTTCCAGCGACGATGCTGATTACGGTCCTCGTCACTTACGCTCTGCTGGCCCGGCGAAGTGAAGCAATTGCCTGGTGGGCGTCAGGACAGAGTGTTTACCGTCTAATGCTCCCCGGAATCTTATTTGCCAGTGCGGCCGGCGGGGGGATGTGGTTAGTTCAAGAGCATCTGATGCCGGCCGCAAACGTCAGGCAAGAGATTCTGCGTGCCCGAATCAGGGGTGGACAGCCCCGAGCGATTACCGGGACCGGCCGGCAGTGGTTGGCTTCAATTGAGACGAAGCGCTTGTATTCTTATGAGTTTGATGACCAAACTGCGACTCTGAATGATCCGGCTATCTATGAGCTTGACGAGGAAGGCGTCCATTTGACTCGGGTCACGACCGGAAAAACCGGAGCCTGGGTTGCGCCCACCGAAATGATTGTGAGCGACGCAGAGACCATCTTATTTCGAGACCTTAACGTAGAGCGGCAGGTGGCAGCTGAAACGAAGGTGGTCGGAGTGGATCCACTTCAGGTATTTAAGCCATCCAACGATAGGCCCTCACAGTTGAGCGTTCCGGCGTTAAGGAATTACGTGAGGGCGGCAAGAAAGCGAGGAGTGGATGTTTCCGCGCTGGCTTTGGCACTTCAGCGGAAATATGCAAATCCCTTTAGCGTGCTGATCATGGCCTTTATTGGAATGCCCCTGGCGTTAGCGTTCGGCAGAAGAGGTGCACTCGTTGCGATGTGCATCGCAGTCGGGGTGAGTATTGCTTATTGGGGGTTAGGTGGGGGTTTTCAGCAACTTGGAAATCACGGATTGTTACCGCCGGAAGTCGCGGCCTGGACTCCGCCGGTCTTGTTCGCGGCTGTAGGAACTTACTTCCTGTCGAGGGTGCGCACGTAGCCCGCTGCTGAACCTATTTTTCAGAGTTACTCGAACCAGAAGGTAGTGCCCTAATTTGAAATCGGGATTTTGGTTTGTGGCACGCAATTTAACTTTGACTCCCTGCGACGTTCCCGGTCGCCACATCTCGCAAGGTTGAACGCATCCATTCCGACAGAGTTTGGTTCGTGCACTTGGCTGCTTTCTCAAACAACTTTACGTCTGCATCGTGTAGACGCATCGGAACGATCTTGGCTTTGACTTCTCCCTTTGCAAGTGGAGGGCGTCCGCGCTTTGGTGGTTTCTTTTTGGTCATAACTTTTTCTCTCTGTAGTCCTGAATGATTAATGCTCTCACGGCCAACTCTGGCGAGGTAACGGGCGGTACATGCAAGACCGTCACTGTGCGCCCCGGAGTTATTTCCACTCTGCGGGGCACCTGCGAACCTGTAGCCTTTGGTTTTCTTGACTCCACGGCGGCTTGTCAGTAAGAGTCCATTCACCCCCGCTTCCGTCCGTAATAGTTAGTTCCATGCGTGACATGTAATTTGCGTCTTCACCTTCTTCCATGTGCCAATCAACTCCAACCACGAAACGCAACCAACCGCGACGGCTAATATTCTGCCCTAGTGGAGCGAGCGCATCGAAGTCTTCTAGTCGTTCTTGAATGGGTTCCAACCCGGTATGCGCACCAAACTGTGCGGGTGCTTCGGTGTAAAGACAGTAACCGGATAACGACAACATCTCTCCTCTGTAGGCCTTTTTATCG
>JANNJZ010000017.1:0-18181 GCA_031396065.1 Pyrinomonadaceae bacterium
CCGGTTGAGCACGGTACGGAATGCCGACCTGATTATCGTGATGGATCGAGGGACGATTCGAGAGACCGGTAATCACTACAGCCTGATGGAGCAGAAGGGCATTTACTATTACTTGAACAGCCAGCAGCTCGAAGGGTGAAAGAAAATCGACTTGAGCGGTATTAAGAGCGATCGCTTGAGGGGGGAAACACGACCAGTTTCTACCAAGTGACTCATGCGTAACAGGCGGGCGAGGGCGCCCGCGGTCCCAGTAGAGGTGCGGTGCGGTGATAGTCTTTGCGGCTCTGCCGCCTTCGGTGCGGAAAGGCTCGGCCTTTCCGATAGCGGTTTCATTCTTCGAGGCTGCGCCTCTGATGTCGCCCGGAGGCATAGCCTCAAAATAAATAGAACTGCCGGTGAGGCGGAGCCTCACCGCACGGAAGGCGGCCAAGCCGCAGAACCACGCTTAGAGAAAAGCTCAGCGTGTAAGAGCGAGCGAGACTTGGAGGACCGGGGAAACTCCAGAACGAAACAGACTTGCATGAGAGACTCGGAGACCGAGGCGGGATTTGCAAGCCGAGATGGAGTCAAGGTGTTCAAGTAATACCTTTCGCCCTGGAAAATTGGGGTTCTAACAAGTTCTCTAACAATATCTAACGCAGGTTTAAAGGTATTTTGGCCGTGGGAAGCGTAGTCTCTCGCCAAAGGTGCGAACAACCGTTCGGCGAAAACTAACAGCTGAGCCCGACAAGGGGGTTGGGCGATACCAATTTAGGTGCCCAGCTCGACAATCAATCAGGAGATCAATTTGGACTGGACTCAGACGACATTGATCTCCATCAGCGAGGGAGATGAAGGTCATGCCAAAAAGCAGCGCAAGCACGACGAAGAATCGGGTCAACGTCAAGGACCTGCCGGCAGCGGAGAAGAACCTGACGGCGAATGAGTTGAAGAAGGTCAAGGGCGGAAGCTACGAGATGTCAAAGTCAGACGGCATCAAGGCACCCAAGCCGAAAGGGATTAGTGGCGATGTTTTTGAAGGCACCGGCATATAGGATTACCTACACGCGTGCGCCTGCATCTGTTTGAGCTGGCGAAGGGATTGAATCCCTAACGAATGTGAGAAGGGTAACGATTGGTTGAACGTACCAGCACCAAACAATCGCTTGATGAACGGAGGATATGATGCCAGCCAAATCAAAGAGCACGAAACAGCGGACTAAGGTTCGCGAGATTCCGAAGAAGACGAAAACGCTAAGCAGCAAGGACCAGAAAAAGATTAAGGGAGGACAAAAGAACTTTTCTACGTCTAACTTTAATTTCAAAGTGGGAGGGTGATCTGGATGAATCAGATACGCGACTACTCGGGCCAGCAACCACATTGAATGCGAGCCAATTCTTGCCGGTCAGCCGGCGATAACTGATCTCATTACGGAAGGAGATAACCGTCAATGGCAACCAAAAAAAGTGCGAAGCAGCGAACTAAAGTTCACAGTCTCCCGGCAAAAGCGAAGACTCTGACCGCGAAGCAAGCAAAGAAGGTCAAAGGGGGATTCACCGGCGGAGTCCGAGTGGCGACTGGCGATGTTACTGGTGATGGCATCGTCGCGGGTGCAGGAGTTGGCGGAGGCCCACATATCAAGTCCAAGGGAGAGTAGGAATTTGGAGTGCGTCCGACTTGTCGGCGCTTTGGTATTCTGCGACCTGTCGCAGCCGTCGGCGTGGCGCAGCAGGTACGTAGCGACGATCGAGGGAGTCGGACGAAGGACGACGGCGACAGGTCGCCGAATACCAAAGCGGTGACAGGTCACCGCACACCAAAGAGCAGAAACATTCATCTCGCCAGAGCGCCAGTCTGTAGTATAGTGGCCGCACATTTTCCATCCCCGACATTTGACGGACCTGATTGCTCGTTGCTGAAAAACAACCGACGGAGTACCGCCACGCCAGCCAACAAACCCAGTAACTGGAAACGACGCGTGAAAGTCAGAGATCTTCCCCCAGCAGAAGACCGTTTGACCGGCGATCAGATGAACGAGGTCAAGGGCGGCGCGCAGATGAATATGCAGTTTCTGTCGCTCCAGTCTCAGCCGCAGACCAACCAGACCGACAAGCCACGGAATCCTGATACCGCCTCGAAATGACTTTGCAGTTACACGCGGGTTTGGGTGCTGACCGGGGGGGATGGCTCTCCGCGCTAACAACATTGCGGCGGACCAGTAGCGAGCCCGGCAATCAGTTAACGAGACAGGCGGGATTTGAGTCCGATCACCGAAGGAGATGATGAACGATGGCAAAGAGCACCAAACTGAAGAGCACGAGAAAGCGAGTGAGCGTTAAAGATCTACCGGCGGCTAAGAAGAAGGTTTCTTCCAAGCAGATGAAGAAGGTCAAGGGCGGTGCAGGATATATCCAGTTCTCTGGAGTTGACGGTGACGTATCGGCAGTCACAAAGCGTGGCGCCAAGTAGCCCGCGGTAGCGATTACCCGCGAGGTCGATTCCTGGCTCAGAATGGCCCATGGTTCATGTGCCTGAAGGCTGTAGGTTCAGGCGTGTTGCGGCACAATTACTCATCAGGGTGCAATGGTCGTTTCCGCGATAACTGAAACATAGTCGAGACTACGTAGTGAACCACTGAGATCAGTCACCGGGTCAAATCTGTTCTGAGTACAACGGAGGATTAACTCCTCATCAACCGAAGGAGAGAGAGATCATGGCAAAGAGCACCAAATTAACGAGCACCAAAAAGCGAGTTAAGATCAAAGAGTTGCCGGCAGCCCAGAAGAAGATGAGTTCAAAAGCGATGAAAAAGGTTAAGGGAGGCCTCAAGATCGAAATGGAAGATGTATTGGTTACCGGCGTGACCTCGAATAAGCGCAAGTAGCGAACACCACACCCGAGCTTATGCCTAAGAGCACATGAAGGGATTGTCTCCGTTTGATCGGCCCAGCCAAAGACCTGAAGACCCGAAGTCGATTCCGATTGAGTGGATAGCTAAGCATTGGTGTCACCATCCAGAGCAGGAAGGAGTGATTTGTGAACGATCATCGCGTGATGCTGATAAGTATGCCCTGGTCATCACTGTATCGTCCGTCGATCCAGACAGGGACTTTGCAGAGTGTGCTCCAGCGCGCCGGCATCCCGACAGAGGTTCGTTCCTTCAATCTCGCGTTCATGGATTACATCGCCTCGGTCGATGCCAGCCTGGCTGAGGACAAGAAATTCCTGATTGAAGATTATCTTGATGTAGGTGAAGGCTGTTACATGATCGCCCTGGGCGACTGGCTCTTCGCCGTACCTCCGTTTCGCGATTTACCAGAGTCTGACGAACAATACCTTGGCTACTTTCGTGACAAGGGCGGCCAGGATGAGATGTTTGAAAAAGCGTTGAGACTGCGCGAGATGGTTCCGGCATTTTTGGAGCGTTGCGTCGAAGACATAGTGGCAGCAGCACCCAGCATCGTCGGCTTTACTACTACCTTCAGCCAGAACATACCCTCATTGGTCTTGGCGAAAGTCCTCAAACTCCGCGACCCTGCATTGCATATCGTGTTCGGCGGAGCAAACTGCGATGGGCCAATGGGTGATGCGCTGCACCGCTCCTTCCCGTGGGTGGATTCGGTCGTGCGCGGCGAAGGCGAGCGGGTGCTGCCTGAATTGGTTCGCGATGTCTTCTCCGGAAGTGCGATTCGGCCGCAGCCCGGCCTCTGTTATTGGGAGGGAGAACGACGGGTCGTGGTCGCCCAGGTGGGCGGGGCGGAGATTCCAATGGATGAGGTGCCACTACCCGATTACGATGAATATTTTGCCCGACTGGATCAAAGTAGTTTGAGCGCAGAGATTCTGCCGAACCTGGGCGTCCCCTTTGAGAGCGCCCGCGGATGTTGGTGGGGTGCAAAGCTGCATTGTACTTTCTGCGGATTAAACGGTTCATCCATGCCTTTCAGGTGCAAGAGTGCCGACCGCGTCGTCGAAGATTTAATGACCCTGGCTCGAAAGCACAAGCAGCTCAATTTCAACGCCGTTGACAACATCATCGCCATGCCTTATTTCCGCGAGTTGTTGCCGAAGTTGCGCGATAGCGGTTACGACTTCAAATTGTTTTATGAAACTAAGTCGAATCTGAAGAAGGAGCAGCTGCGGGCGATGCATAACGCGGGAGTGCTGCAAATTCAGCCGGGAATAGAAAGTTTAAGCACGCCGATACTCAAGCTAATGAAGAAGGGCGTCACGGCGCTGCAAAATATTCGCCTTCTCAAATGGTGCGCGGAGTTTGGCATTGAGACGGGATGGAATGTGCTCTACGGTTTTCCCGGCGAGCCGCCAGAGGAATTTGACCGGATGGCGGAGACAATCAAAACAATCACCCACCTGGAACCGCCTAGACATCTGGCCGCTCTCGATCTGCAGAGATTCAGTCCGTATCACCAAAGTCCAAGGGAATATGGGGTGGAGATAGTTGGGCCAAGGGAGTTTTACAAGTTGATTTATCCCTGTGATGATGCCGCGCTTAACGACCTGGCTTACACATTCAACTTCACCTACGACGACGGTCGCGAGCCGCAGAACTACACCGCGTCGATCAGGGAGAGCATTGAGGCATGGCAAGCGGATTACCCCACCTCAATTTTGAGTTATCAGCGCGGGCCGGGGTTTCTCATCATCAATGATCGGCGTCCCGGTCTGGGCGGTTACGATCACACTCTCGGGGAAACTGAGGCCAGGATTTATCTCGGTTGCGACAGTGGCGCGACTCCGGCTGCGGTTTGGGAGACGCTGCGAGCTGTAGGCGTCTCCGACATCGATGTCAACGACGTCCAGGAGTTTCTCGACGACATGACCGAGATGAAGCTGATGTATGAAGAAGACGGCCTCTACTTGTCACTCGCAGTTGCCGCCAATCCTCAAACCAGGAGTCTCGTCGAAGCAGAAGCGCTGGTTGTGGGAAGCACGGCGCTGGTCAACCTCTCTCGTCAAAGCATCGAAATATCGGGTTAACCAAGGAGCGCATGAGCCATGCCGAAGAAGTCGAGTACGAAGAATCGCACGCAGGTCGCCAGCCTGCCGAAGAAACAGACGAAGTTGAGCGCAGGTGACATGAGGAAGGTCCAAGGCGGTGTCTTCAGCGCGGTTGGGCCGGCCAAAGGGAAAGTCGATAATGATGCGCACGGCTGTCCGGCATGTCCTCATCCCGCCGGCAGGCTGTCGTGACCGCCGGATGATTCGTAACGCCGCAACCCGCCCTTTACCGGTCAAACTGATCTGCCCACGCTGTCGTTGGCAAGAAACGGAGCAGGCGGTAATTTTTTTACAACGTGCGCCCGACGTCGACAGCGAGGGCAGTGTTTTGTTTTGCCCACGGTGCGCCGCCAAGTATCCATCGCTCGAAGGGGTCTTATGTCTGCCGCGCGACGTCGAGGCTTTTCGCCGGACACAGGCGTGGGCGCTTGCTCCTGATTGGCTGCCAGAAAGTCGCGATCGAGTTGCAACCGCAGCGGCGTGCGCTGCACTGGCAGCGCGAGACCCTGGCTCATCTGAGTTTAGCGAAACGCTCTTGCCGGCCATTTACACCCTGGCGCACTTTCCAGCCTCCGTGCACCCAGGGCACCTGGCCCAGGAGCTGGCTGCCAACGAAACGGTCTTTTCGATGTTAAGCGGATGGCTCGAACGACACATGACGATCGGCCCGGCAATGCGGTTCGCGCTCGACGTAGGTTGCGGCCCCGGCGGAATGCTCCATGCGCTGGCTCCGCATTTTCGGGACGGTGTCGTCGGCTTAGACCTACGGTTCAGTATGCTGCGTGTCGCCCGCCGGTTGCTCGTTAAAGGTAAAGTCGGTTTGCCCTTTCGCACCGAGGGACGCCGCTTCGAGTTTGTGCGGATTAAGAGTCCCAGAGCGTTGAAGTCGCCCATTTATCTGGTCCAGGGCGACATCGAGACGTTCCCCTTTGAAGACAGCAGCTTCCCGGTAGTCGTGGCGCTCTCCCTGCTCGACACGGTGGCTGATCCGATCTTCGTCCTTAATCAACTGGACATGTTGATCGAGCCGGGCGGGTTGTTGATGGTGGCTCTCCCCTACAGTTGGGAGGCGCGCGTGACCGAGCCAGCTAACTGGTGGTCCACGCCAGAGGCGACCGGGAGTCAGACGCTGCGCTTACTGCTCGCCGGCCGCCACCCCG
The DNA here is from genome assembly GCA_031396065.1 of Pyrinomonadaceae bacterium. Taxonomy (GTDB): domain Bacteria; phylum Acidobacteriota; class Blastocatellia; order Pyrinomonadales; family Pyrinomonadaceae; genus PSRF01. The sequence continues at coordinate 6,160 of JANNJZ010000017.1, forward strand.
CGTTACCACATTTGGCTTACAGGATATTAGAAGAAACAAAGCAAATCGCCTGGACCCTGCCCGGGCACAATCGACTCGTCCATCGCTACTGGTTAGACGTTGTTTTGGCTCGCAAGACCAACCAGGCAGGAGACAAACGGGCGCGAAGCCGCGCCTGAGTTGAACCTTCAGGAGAAACCGCAGGGTTTCGGCTCGGGTAAGTTGTTCCGGCCGGCATAAAAAGTGAAGTAGTTGCTGCTACCGGATGTTGTGATTCGAGTGACCTTAGGGCTCGCTTGTTTTAGAATTATGGGGAATTCCAAGTGTGGGTTTTGAGGCCAGGGCCAGCTGAATCAAGCTAAGACGAAAGGAAAACTGAAGCGATGCCAACCAAATTGAAGAGCACAAAACGCCGCACCAAAGTTCAGGACATTGCGAAGAAAGCAAAAACGTTAACCGGCAAAGATCAAAAGAAGATTAAGGGAGGCCTCCTGCCCTATATCGAACAGGACAATGTGTACAGATCCCCGAATATCAAGGACGGTACCTCGACTACGGTCCCGAACAAGTAACGGCTGAGATCATACGTTCGTTTAGAGGTGGGCACCGCCCACCGGTACGACGTGGATGAGACCCTGCTCCTAGATACCTAAACGTTTGGTCTTGAATCCGATTTGTTTCGTTCAAGGGCGCACCGTGGGCAGTGCCTACCTCTAAACGAACGTAATTGCACTCGGCAGGTTGGTAACGAAGGTAGTTTCCGGAGTAGCACCATCCCAATGTCCACAAAACAATTGCCAGTACTTCCAGTCAGCCCGCTGCCTCCGCTCTACGCCGCGTGGATGGATCAACTTCTCGGGGGGCGCATCCCAGAGGAAACAGACGCAACCTGCAACGATTGTGCGATGTGTTCGTCTGACAGCAATCCTCAGGATCTACAACTCTTCTACAATCCAGATACTAAATGTTGCACCTACATTCCCTTGTTGCCAAACTTTCTGGTTGGCAGGATGCTGAGCGATGACGACCCTGGCATGGCCCGGGGTCGACAGTCCGTCGAGGACCGGATCCGGGCCCGGCGCGCGGTTACGCCGCTGGGTCTGGAAATGCCGCCGCCTTATCACCTCATCTACGGTCATGCGGCAGAGAAAACTTTTGGGCGCAGCGAGAGTCTACTTTGCCCTCACTACTTGCCGGAAAATGGCGGAAGCTGTGGTGTCTGGAAACACAGGGCATCGGTGTGCGCTACCTGGCATTGTAAATTCGTTCGCGGAGCAGTCGGTGAGAAGTTTTGGCAATCGCTGCTGCAATTGTTGGGTCTCGTCGAACGAAGTCTGTCGCGTTGGTGCGTTTTCAACCTGGAAGCCGACGTGGAGGTGCTCCGACTTTTGTTTCCTCTGAGAGGAGTGCTCCGGGCAGACCAGCAACTCGACAGCTTGACGCTGGACGGCAAAGTTGATGATCGTTTTTATGAACGCGTTTGGGGGAAATGGTTTGGACGCGAACATGAGTTCTACAAGCAAGCTGCGCTGCTGGTTAACGGGTTGGATTGGCCCGGTGTGGTTTCAATCGGCGGAACTGAGATCAAGATTCATGAGCTGCTCGTGCGGGATGCTTATTCGCAACTCATGTCGCCGGAGCTGCCGCCGGTTCTGAAAGTCGGCAAGTTGAGTGTTTTGAGTATGGGCCGAGAGTCCACTCTAGTTGCGACTTACAGCGTTTTGGATCCACTTGATCTGCCAACCAGGCTAACGAGGGTGTTGTCTTATTTCGATGGGCGCCCAACGCAAAGCGTGATGGAGGCGATCAAAGCCCAGGAAGGTATAACACTAAGCACTGAGCTGGTTCGCAAGTTGGCTGATTTCGAAGTTCTGGTTCCGGCTGAGCCACCCGCACCTCCTGGTAGCAATTGATGCCCATTCGTTCTGGGAGTCTTCGTTCAGAATGGAAACGAGTGTCCCTACATTGTAGGGGTGGCACTCCGTGGCCACCCCTCGTTGCGGTAAAGGTGCCTTCTTTACGGTCGTTTAGAGGTGGGCGGTGCCCACCTCTAAACGAACGAATGACAAATGAACGAACGCCTGACTAAGAAACGAACGTATTGCCCACCGGAGGGCCGCGTCTGATGATTGACCGGCTGGTAGAATATATCTGTTCGGCAAACCAATCGTCCGTCGCGATAAACCGGTGCTAAGATGGTGCGCGATCGATACAGTTTGGACTGCTGCCTCCCACGCTTGGCAAACTATTAAGAGTAAGCAAGTCAGAACTCCAAAGCTAACAGAGTGCAAACATGAGCGACCCTAAAACCGGCCGTGTTGTTTCTGAACCTCAAGAGTCGGTTGATCTTGCTGCACTCGGCCGTTCCTACACACCCTCCCAACAGTTGGATACGTCGCCGGAAGTCTCAGACGTAATCGCCAAAATGCCGTGGTGGGCCACGCGCGGTTTGCTCTATATCATCATTGCTTTTATCGTCGTCGCGTTTCTGTGGGCCGGCTTCTCGATGGTTGATGTGGTGGCCGAATCGCGGGGAGTGCTCGTTCCTGAGGGTTACGTCAAACCGGTGCAGGCTGTCGCGGGCGGGGTGGTGCAAAACATATTCGTACGCGAAGGCGATCGCGTTGATCGGGGCCAGGCGATGGTCCAACTGGATGCGCGAGAGATGCGTGGCCGACTCGGCAAATTACGCGAGGAATTGTCCACCAGCGAATCACAACTGCGCCAATCCATGTCCAGCCGTCCGGTCTCGGAAACCATGGAGCAACAAAACCGCCTCGCTCGCCTGCAAAGTGAAATCAGCACGGCCGAGCTTGCGCTGCAACATACGACCATAACCGCTCCAGTCAGCGGGCTCATCACCACTATCGACATCCGCAGCACCGGGACAGTTTTGCAGCCAGGACAAACCTTTGCCACTATCTCGCCGGCGGGTGCGCGCCTCGTGGTTGAAGCCCAGGTGCCCAACAAGGACATTGCCTTTATTGAAAAAGGACTGCCTGCCAAACTCAAGTTTGATGCTTTTCCTTTCCAGGACTATGGGCCCGTCGAGGGGACTGTGTTGGAAGTTTCACCTGACGCCCAGCTTGATAAGAACGCGCAGTCGTTTTACAAGGTTACGATCGTGCCCAGGAAAACGGAGATGGTAGCCAAGGATAAGACAGTCCCGCTCCGTCCCGGCCTGGCGTTAACGGCGGAGATCATCACTGAGCGTAAAAGTATCTTGAGTTTGATACTGGAGCCGTTTCGTAAACTCAAAGGCAGTTGAGGATATTTCGTTCGTTTAGAGGAATTTTCGTTCGCTTAGAAACATTTGGTTCGCTTAGAGGAATATTTGGTTCGTTGAGATACATTTCGCTCGTTTAGAGGAACATTTCGTTCGTTTAGAAACACTTCGTTCGTTAAGAAAGATTTCGTTCGTTTAGAGGTGGGCACCGCCCACCGTAACCTCGTTGACGAAACGGACCGCGTAAATGCTTAACTGTGATTATTGCGTGAAATGGTTTCATCAATCACGCACCGGTGAGCGGTGCCCACTTCTAAACGAACGCATAATGAATATGGAACCCGACCGATCGTTTTTTAGCTTCGCATGGTAGAACCGAATCAGTCCGTAGCGCTGGAAGTCAATGGCGAAGAGGTGAGCCTCTACGATGTAGTAAGGCTCGCCAAGCTAAATGGCTCGTTGACCTTTATCGAAGAGGGCATCTCCGCAGCGCTGATTCAGCAAGGCGCCCAACAACGGGGAATCGAGGTTTCAGACGAAGAACTGCAGCAGGCAGCTGACAACTATCGCACCGCCAACGATCTCCATGACGCGGAAATCACCGAAGCTTGGTTGCAGGCCAGGAGGCTTTCTTATGAAGACTGGGAAGCACTCCTCGAATATCAGGTGATGGAACGGAAGCTGGGCGACGCTCTCACCGCCGGCCTGGTCGAACAACGTTTCGCCGAGCAGAGACTCTCGTTTGATAAGGCCGCGATTTCTCGACTAGTGCTAAACGAAGAAGGTGTGGCCCGCGAACTGCGCGCCCAAATTATCGAGGACGGCGCCGATTTTCACGCGCTGGCACGGGAACATTCAACACATGTGGAGACCCGACCAGCTGGAGGCTATGCAGGATTGATCGTTCGCACAGATATGGAGCCGGCGCTTGAAGCAGCGGTTTTCGGAGCCCAACCTGGAAAGATAGTCGGCCCGATCAAGACTGACGACGGATGGGAACTTGTTAAGGTCGAACGTGTGGTTCCAGCAGAGCTCAATGAGGCCATGCGAGAAACAATCAAAACTGCTCTATGCAAAGAATGGCTGGCCGAGCAGCGCAACCAGGCTCGAATCAACTTGCCACTGCTTGATAGCAGTAGGGACGAAAGCGAAGAGTGATAGTCCTATGAGTTCTATAGGACCTATCTCACCAATCATGGTCAAAACAATCCACGTGCTGAGCATTCTGCTTCTGTTCTGCAGCTGTCTGTTCGCTGGATGCACTTCCGGCGGCAAATCGCGCGAGCTGGGTAAGCCTGCGGCACCGTCGAGCGCCAACAGCGCTCCGGTTATGGTCAACGTGTTTGATGCCCAACCGACCGCCAGTGCGTCCAGTGGGGACCTGCTGATTCCCGCGGCGATCTCGGTGTAACAAACGGCCGTGGTCCTCGCCGAACGTGAAGGCCGAATAGTTAATCTGCGCGGACCAGAAGCGTCGCGGGTCACCAAAGGCGATCTTCTCGCACAGTTCAACGAAGACGATCAGCGCAGCCAGCTTCGCCAGGCCGAGATCGAGGTTAGTCGTCTGAAGGTCGAAGAACAGCAGTATGATTCACTGGTCAAACTCAACCGCAGCGAATTAGACAGAGAGTTGGTGCTCGCCAAACAGGGAGTCTCGAGCCCAACTGATGTTGAACGTTCGAGATATAAGTACGAACAATCCCTCCACGAATACCACAAGACGCAGTTGGCGACGGAAGGTGCGCGAGCGCGCGTCGAGGCTGTCAAACTTGAGCTGTTAAAGAGCACCGTGCGCGCGCCCATTACGGGCTTTATCACGCACCGTTATGTTGCGCTGGGAACCAACGTCGCCAGGAATGAGAAGTTGTTTGAGGTCTCGAAACTTTCTCCTCTCCTGGTCAGGTTCCAACTTCCGCAAACCGAGAAGAACCGGCCGAGCACTGGCCAGATCGTTGGCCTCTCCGCCATGAATGATGGCCAGATGATCGCGACGGCGCGGATTCGGCGCATCGATCCGGTAGCTGACGCCACTACCAATACGTTCGGCTATTTGGCAGATGTGGTCGGCGGGGCTGGACTGATGCCGGGTTTGGCGGTCAACGTGCACCTGCCGCGCGGCAGTAACGCCGACTCGTTTTGGATTCCCCGCGCGGCGTTCCAATCAAACGCAGATCTACACAAAGGCTCTGCCATCACGCTGTTTGTCATCGACGGAGATAAGGCATCGTCTCGCGTCGTGGTGGTTTCAGGTTTGGAGGGTGATCAGGTCGAAGTTGTCTCCGGGCTTATGAAAGATGATCGCGTCGTCCTGGCGCCGCCTGCCGGACTTAAGGATGGCGACATCGTTCAACTCAATCGCAGCTAGGCCGCCGTTCATTAGAGGTGGGCACCGCCCAGCGGTTCAACCTCCAATTGAAAACGTTCAACCCACTCTAAACGAAGGAATGATTATTTACCTGAATCGTGTCAGCAGCATCGAACCGGTGGGTGGTGCCCACCTCTAAACGAATGCCGGCCGGGGTTACTTCGGCTTTCCCCCATTTCATAATTTCAAATTCCCAATCCGCAAATACCAGGGGTTCTGCTTGAATATCAGCTCACCTCAGGCTATCCAAAGTGCTCCATAATATTCGGATGCGGGCATGGTGTTCACTCTCGAATTTGCTGATTTCTCATGGAAGGTAAACCAATTGTGCAGTAGAAGCAGTTATTTGAGTTGACGGCAGTTGCGCGTTGAGCTAAATGGTAGAGGCACTTGGCGACATCAATTTCCGATTCGGCATCAATCGTCAACAGGTTTGACGGATGCTCTGGATTCAAACGCCAATCCGAAGATCGATCTTAAGCTTTTGTCTCGCCTGAATTCGCGATCTCATATAGGGGGCGAGGAATACCGAAATCGCGGAACCATAGAATCGAACTTCCATTTGGATTCGATTCCGACTTTACATCGAGCACACTAGCTGCCCGGTGAACTGTGAGGCAGATGTCTGATTCAACTACTCAACCACAAACACTTCAGTCAGGGTCGCCCGACCGGTTATTAAGAGAATTCGGCGAGTACGTGATTGAGGGCGAGCTCGGGCGCGGCGGAATGGGCGTGGTCTATCTGGCGCGCCAAAAGGATCTCAACCGCCGTGTGGCCCTGAAGATGTTGACCGGCCACTACGGTGGAGATGAATTGCAGAGGTTTCTCGAAGAGGCGGAGACCGCGGCCGGGCTCAACCACACCAACATCGCTCACATTTACGAAGTAGGCGAGCACGATGGCGCGCCGTTCTTTTCGATGGAGTATGTCGAGGGTGGCTCCCTCGCGGATGCCTTGCGCAAAGAGCCGCTACCGACGCGAACCGCAGCCCAGTTATTGATTCAGGTGGCCCGCGCCCTGCACTACGCACATCAAAACGGCGTGGTCCATCGAGACATGAAGCCGGCCAACATCCTGCTGGACCTTGATGGTCTGCCCAAGGTCGCGGATTTCGGAATTGCCAAACGCCTTAATGATGACAATCAGCTGACGCGCTCCGGTGCCGTCATTGGAACGCCGACATACATGGCGCCGGAACAAGCGAAAGGGAATAGCCGGCACGTTGGGCCAGCGGCCGACGTGTATTCCCTTGGGGCAATTCTTTACGAAATGCTCGCCGGACGTCCGCCTTTTCTTCCTGAAGATAGCGAAGCCGCTTTAACCGTGCGCGTCCTTACCGAAGACCCGGTCTCTCCCGCATGGCATCGACCTGACACGCCGCGCGATCTGGAAACGATCTGCATGAAGTGCCTCGAGAAGGAACCGCGCAAGCGCTACGCGACTGCTGCTGATTTCGCGGAAGATCTGCGTCGTTTCCTCGACGACGAATCCATTCAGGCCAAGCCGCCAAGCACCGTTGGCAGCAGCATAAAATGGGTACGGCGTCATCCATGGCATTCCGTCGGGATCGCGACCGGAGCTGTACTGGCGGTTGCGCTTTTGGCGGGTCTCGTGCGATGGGAACTCTATTCGCGGAGTCGTCTGGAATATGCTGCCGGAGTCGAGTGGATCAATGGCGGCCTTGAACCGGTGGAAACGATCAGTCAGGACAAGGCGTCACACCTCGCCGCTTCCTTGAGATTTACGCGGCGTGGCCGGCTGGGCAAGATCATCAAAGTGGAAGTTTTGAATGCGCGCGGTTATCCAGCGGTTTTGCGTCGGATTGGTAACAGCGAGATGATCCCAATCTACATCGAGGGTTTGACTGGGCTGCAGCAATTTACGGAGAGTCAACCGGAAACGACCACCGTGGAATTCTCGTTTGACGGCAACAACCCGCGGGAAGCGACCGCCCGCGACCGGAACGGTATTGTTACGTGGCGGACGATCTACGATCATCGCGACGACTCTGGTTCCGTTCACAGTGCGGGGGCAAGATTTGTTAACCGTCGCGGCTTTGACGCGCCCAGCCGCGACGGCGCATCGCACCTGGAATTCGAACGTGACGCGAACGGCCGAGACAGCAAGATCACTTTTTTTAATGCTGCCGGCAAACCCGCTGCCAACGGGGAAGGCGTTTACGGTTACAAACTCGAACGCGATGCAGCCGGACGAATAGTTCAGCTTTTCAATCTGGGGCAGGACGGTCAACCGGCTCCGAATCGCGCCGGCCTCACTGCTCTTTCGCTCACTTGGAACGCGGGAGGTCGGGTGACGCGCTTTGAGGTGCGCGACGCGAAGGGACAACCCGCCGCGTGGAATGGAATTTCAGTGCTCTTGACCGAATACGACAGTTCCGGAAACGCGGTTCGTGTCTCCAGCGTCGGTGCTGATGGACAGCCGGAGCGATCGGCGGCGGCACCCTGGTCGGTACGCGAAATGAAGCGCAACGAGCATGGCGAACTCACGCAGAACACTTTTCTCAAAGCTGATGCGGCCGGTACGCTGAAACAGATCTCGCAGGCCATCATCAGTTATGACGAGTTCGGCCATCCAGCGGATATGCAATTCGTCGGCGATACTACATGGCGGAGCGCCTGGCGCCGCGACCCCAACGGCAATGTCATGGAGGAAAAATTTCTCAATACCAACGGCGAGCCAGTTGCGAACGAGAAAGGCTATGCGATAAAACGCTTTACCTACGCGACCGGACCGCAGGGGCAGCGGATCGAGGAAACGTACTTCAATGCGGCCGGTGAAAAAACCTACACCAAGAGCGGACATCACCGATTGATTGACGAATTCAGCACCACCGGAATCTTGCGTCGCCAGACTATGGAGGACAATGATCCGGCGCGATTCAAATATTATCGGATTGTTAGCGAGCCGGAATTCGATGCTCAAGGCCGCCTTCGCCACAGCACCTATCGCTTTGAGGACGCTCAGGGTCAGCTGGCCACCGGGGCCGGCCTTCCCTATACCGCGACCGAAGATTTTTACGATGAGGACGGTCATCCAACGACCGAATGGATGATAGGCCTTGACCCTAAGGATGCCGGCGGCCCAGTCTCCCGAAACGACACGGAATGGCACTCTAACGGCGAAACTAAACGCCGAGTGCGCCAGATCTGCGATGCCGATCGCAAGCCCTTACCATTCCTGGCGGATGGAAATGCGGCGCGGCGAGAAGAGGAGTTTGACGCCAACGCCCGGCGAGAGCGTATCTTTGAAACTGGATTTGATGAGCAGTTGGTTGGTTTTGCTACTCGAGAAGCAAAGTTTGCCGACGGCAATCTTCAAAGCGTCACTCATACACGCAGCGATCGCACAGTCGTCGATTCTGTAGGTGTAATCATCATGGAAATCACGCCGCCGGCAGAGCAACCGAAGTCCGGGGAAATAAAGCCCGGTGATCAGCTGGTCTCCGTAAACGGCAAAACTTTGACCAGTTCCTATGCATTCGTATTTGCAGGGAGCTTTCCCGGAGGTTGGATAGAGGTAATGCGTGAAGGCCAGCGCATTAGGATCGGGTCTTTAAATCCCGGCTTGCTGGGAGTCGTGTTACAAGACAGGGCCGCGACATAAGGGACATAGCAATTCCGTTAATAGTGTTCCTTCACTTAACACCCGAGTGCGGTTTCCTGAGCAAGCTTTTTTAGAACTGTCTCGTCGTTCCGTAAGGCGAGTCGAGAATCGCATTCAGCGGACCTCCAAACGAAAGTTTGCACTAATAAAAGTTTGCTTGACCCTCTGCACACTTGCGGATAATGTACGTCGACCAAAATGAGTGAATCATCAAAGATACCCACAGTGAAAAAGGCTCCGGTCAAGGACGAGATCGGTTTGTTGGAAGTTTTGCGCCTCTTAATGGATTCGGAGAAGGCACAAACCACCTCGGACTTACTTAAGTACGCCACCCAATATGGTGCTCCTGAAGCAGAAGAGCGGCTACGCGTTCTCGAGGCGGAAAATGTCCCAATCGATCTTGCGTATGATTCGATCAGCGTTCACCTGCGTTTGCTCGAGTCCAAGCGCAATAGCTCGTTACTGGCAGGCTGTCGCGGTCAAAAAGTAGGTCTTATTCTCCCGCTGCCACCGCATTTGCCTGACTTATTTATCCCAGTAGCAGAGGTGACATTTCTCGAACCTGGCGAAGTAGGAGCTAATTCGCTAGCTCCCGAGGATGCGATTAAGGGAAGTCGGGCGTGCCGCATCAAGGCGCAGGAGATGTTTGCTCTTGTTTTCGAGGCGTATCGCGAAGAAGGGGGTTTGTTCGTCGACGTTGCTGTGGCTGACGTGCTTGAACCAAAAATCCTGCCGGCTGAAATCCGGCTCATCGCTCATCTCCGACCACATCGAAATCCCAGGGACGTTGAGATTCAAACCTCTTCTGAGGTTTCCTTCATATGAAACGATATCTACGTCTCCCCACAATCGCCGGCGTGATGGCCCTTTTCTTTACGTGGTGCGTGCCCGTCCTGGCCAGCGTTACAACGCCCGAGGGTGCAACCCCGCCACTCGCAAATTCGTGGCAGATGACCTGGCCTGCCGGCGTATTGATGCTCGTGTTGCTGTTTAGCGCATTCTTCGCCATGACGAAATACGAGGTGCCGTTGCCACTGGCAATGACCCTCGTCAGCCTGGCGTTCCTGATTATTCAGTGGGAAGGCGCCCCGCGGATACTCCGAGAGGGCTTTGGCCACTATGCGGATATCACGGTCCTGTTTACTGCCGTTGCTGTGCCGGCCCACATGATCGAGCGCTCCCAAGGTTTCAAATGGGTGGCCGCCTGGCTTGGACACCAACTGGGAAAGATTCGACTGCGCTATCCACGGCTAACGACGCCGTTACTTGTCGGCATATTGCTGGTCGCCGTCTATGTAACGGCTGGGCTCATGCATAACGTAACGTCCATTCTTATCATGACGCCCGTGATCATTCGGCTGTGCGCATCCTATCAGGTGCCTTCACGTTGGATTCTGAGCGCTGCACTGATAGCCAGCAATCTCGGCGGCTTCTCCACGCGCTGGGGCGACACGCCAAACATTATCGAATCGGCTACGTGGGGTCTTACGGCCGGCGACTTCATGAGGGAGGTATTGCCCGCGAACCTGATAGTAATGGCGGTACTGATCGTGGTGGCCACGATTTTGACTCAGCGAGGTATTACTCAGCGGAGCCGGCAGGCAGGGGCGGCCAAAGTTCCTTTTTATACTTTGCAGGTTGCGCAGACGGCGGCGGATTGGAAGAAAGCGAAAGCCGATCTGGCAATCGATCATCGGTTACTGGCGATCGGGCTGAGCACACTGGTTTTCTTTATCGTGTTGCATGTCATCTTCACGAAGCTGGCCATTGTAATCGGTGCGTTCACCATCATTGTCGCAGTTTTGCTTGAGCGGAGAAAAGCTCGGTTTCACACGTTAACGTCGCTGGGCTTCGATGTTTATCTGGCCTTCGCTGCCATCTTTGTTCTGGCGGGCTGCGTTTCGAATTCGTGGATTGGAAAAACCCTTTACGAGCAATTGATTGCCGCTGATGCTGCGCCTTGGGTCATCGCCGTGACCGGTTATTTCGGCACCACATTCACCGAAGCCGCGTCATGGGCCACTGCAGTTTCGGTTCCCATTCATCAGCTCGATCCCTCCCATGCGGCAGCCTGGGCGCTGGGCGGCGGAATCTGTGCCGGTAGCAGTTCGCTGGTCACCGCCGCCTCGGCTGGCATCATATTGGCCGAAGAGAGTCAGCGCTTTAACGATCCCGATCACGCGATTACGTTCAAGCGTTATCTGGCTTTTGGTTTGCCGTTTTCACTCTTCATGCTTGTCTTCTACGCCGTTTATTTCTCTGTCTTCCGGTGAAATCTGTGATTCATGGGTAAAGAAGAGAAATCCTTTCTAGGCGATGTTGGCAGCGTCTGGACGCGCCGGAAACAGATCTGGCGACTTGTCTCTCGGGCCGACAAACTGGGTTTCACCGCCGGCGTCCTGATTAGTGCTGTGGTCGCCGCCGTCGAGACCGGCATCGCGGTGCTTATCGGTTATTTCTTCGATCGCGTCATAGGGTTCGCCGGCAGACCGCCTTGGGAATGGACGCGTTTTGTTATCTATGCGCTGGCGGCCCTCGCCGGCGCTTACATCCTGAAAGAATCGCTACAGCTGCTCCGCCGTTGGGTCCTCAGCCGCACCACCGCTCGGATCGAGCGCAACATGATGGTGCGTCTCGTCGGACATCTCCTGAAAGTTGATCTGGGCGCTCTGGCCCGGGAACGAGTCGGGTCGTTGCATGGCCGCATTTCCCGCAGCGTGGAAGGTTTTGTCAAATTTCTCAAGGTTACCTTCAGCGATTTTATGCCCGCGGTGTTGACGGCCAGCTTCGCTCTGATCACCGGCATCCAGCAGGAATGGCGTGTT
>JANNJZ010000032.1:0-1734 GCA_031396065.1 Pyrinomonadaceae bacterium
CCCAGTAGAGCGATGACTGACAGCTAGACGTATTCTGTTACGGCCCAACCGTCTCCGCCGGGCTTGCCCCTAATGGCACTGGGATTAGCTTAAGTCGTTTGGTGATTTCAACGTAGATCAAAAAAAGGTCTCCTGTTCTGATTAGGCGAGTTCTCATCACAGAATCGCCGTCAAAAAAGGAGACCAAGGATGGTCCATTGTACAAAGGGGAAGATTTCGCGTCAGGTCGAGTCTGAAGTTAAGAAGTTGAATGAATCGGAGGGTTTGCCGTTTCGGGAATTGCTAGACGGGGAAAGAATTGATTCGGCTTTAGCGTCGTCCAACGTTGAATATCGCGATCGGATCTTTAACCCGTTGATAACTCTCTGGGCGTTTCTTTCGCAGGTTACGGCAAGCAAAGATCCATCGTGTGAGAATGCCGTGAGTCGAGTTAGGGCCGATCGAGTCGCACGCGGTGAACGACCTTGTTCGACCGATACGAGCAGCTATTGCAAGGCACGTGGTCGTATACCGGAACAGGTTGTCTCGCAGCTGACTCGGGAGACAGGCCGGGGATTACATCGCCAAGCCCCGCGGGAATGGCAGTGGAAAGGAAGGCACGTTCATATTGCCGATGGATCGACTGCCACTATGGCCGACACGGAGGAAAATCAAAAAGAATATCCGCAGAGCAGCGGTCAGAAAAAAGGATTGGGTTTTCCCATCCTGCGTTTCGTGATTGTTCTGTCGTTGTCTGTAGGAACCGCATTGGAATGCGCGATCGGTTCGTGCAAAGGCAAGGGTACCGGAGAACAAAGTTTGTTTCGGCAAATGTGGCATGTATTTCAATCTGGCGACATTGTGCTGGCAGATCGGCTTTACGATGCATATCGAGACATTGCTCTGCTGAAGAGGCGTGGGGTGGATAGCGTGTTCGGAAAAAAACAATCGCGACGCTGTGACTTCCGCCTGGGGGTCAGATTAGGTCCAAACGATCACATCGTCGTGTGGAAGAAGCCCAAATACGATCCTTCACGGTTTGAGAGCAAAGAAGAATGGGAGGCGTTACCGGAGTCCATGGAAATGCGCGAAGTTCGCGCCACAATTCGGCGCCCTGGGTATCGCACACGCCACGTGGTGATCGTGACGACCCTATTGAATGCGGAAGAGTACTCTTCGAAAGAATTGACGGATCTATTCTCGCAACGATGGCATTGTGAGTTGGATTTGCGTTCGATCAAGCGCGCGTTGGGAATGCATCACTTACGTTGCAAAACGCCGGAAATGGTTCGTAAGGAATTATGGATGCATCTACTGGCCTACAATCTCATTCGGGTGAGGATGGCGCAAGCTGCCGCCGTCCATGAGCTGTTACCACGAACGCTGAGTTTCACAGCGGCGATGAATCACATGGCGAACTATGGAGAACATCTCAGTCGCGCTTCCGGAGAAGACCACCGCAGAATCGAAGACGACATGTTACGGGCCATTGCGAGTTGTCGAGTCGGCAACCGACCAGGTCGAAAGGAACCGCGCGCCGTGAAAAAAAGACAGCAGAAATACTCGTTCTTAACCAAGCCAAGAGCACAAGCGCGAAAAGGACTTGCGGCTTAACCTCGCAACATTAGAGCTTGTCTCGGTGGTGTTTCCTCCACTGAAGTACTTCATTCCGCTAAATCATTACGAAATCCGAAACAGCTGACATGCCAAGTTATTTGTTCAATTATTCGAATTTCGCAATTGGAATTTGTTTCG
>JANNJZ010000070.1:0-39097 GCA_031396065.1 Pyrinomonadaceae bacterium
GACGGCCCTCCGGGCCTCAGGCATTATGGCTTTGCCTTCCACGCCCTAACGGACGTGGCTATTAACTGTCGGTCCTTCGGACCTGGGGCCGTGCCGCTTCGGCCTCGGAGTTATTAATCGAACTTTAGAAACACCACACTAGCCTTAATGACAACAAGTGCTCCATCGGGATTCGAGCCAGTATGGCGTTCAATTCGCGTCTGGAAGATCAAAAATCAAACCGCGGCGCTGCACAGTAGTTTCTTACGGCGTTTCTGCACATACATTGCCTCGTCCGCTTTACTGAGCAGTTGCTCAATACTCTCGATACTATCGTAAGGAATCCAAACAGCGCCGATACTGAGTGATAGCTGATAGCCATGCTTGTTTTGATCGTGGTCTAAGCGAAGATTTGCTTCCAGGCGCGCGACGATAGCTTCCACTTCGTCGTCGGGTACGTTTTGCGCGAGGATTGCAAACTCATCACCGCCCAGTCGGGAAACAATATCAGAGTTGCGAAATGTCCGCTTCAGGACTTCGGCAGTTTTAGCGATCGCCAAAGAACCTTCAGCGTGCCCAAAGGTGTCGTTGATTTGTTTGAGGCCATTCAGATCCGTATAAAGCAAAAGTGAACTTTGGCTTGCCCGGCGAGCGGTTTTCAGGTGGTGTTCCGCCAGGTTGAAAAACCCGCGATGGTTATATAGACCAGTCAAATCATCCGTTAGCGAAAGATTGCGTAAGGCGTCTTCCGCGTACTTGCGTTCAACAATGGCGGCTTCGAGATCTCGCACACGTTCGGCCAGACTACTTTGCAGCCTAACGATCCGCGCACCCGCCTGCAGGCGCACGCGTAGTTCGTGCCGATCGAAAGGTTTGGTGAGATAGTCGTCAGCACCAGCCTCAAGACCTTCGATCATTTGTTCTTTTCGACCGAGGGCAGTCAAAAGAATAATATAGGTTGGCGCCGTCTTCACATCTCGGCGGATCCTGCGGCAAACTTCGGGGCCCTCGATCCCAGGCATCATCCAATCAAGAATGGCCAGTCGGGGAGCCTCATCCTCCTGCAACGCCGCCCATGCTTCGAGGCCATCCGCAGTCGTAACCACCTCGTGTCCCCACTTAGCCAAAGTGGTCGCCAGCACACGGCTGGAGACGGGGTCGTCTTCGGCGATCAAAATTCTCATTGGAATCGCCTCGGTGGCCCCGTCGGAAGGGTGTGTACGCAGCTGTCAAGTTCCGGCTGCTGAAAGCCAGGCAATGCTTCCATGTCTTTTTCCACCGCTGCCAGCCGGTCGTTGAAAGCAGCAAAGAGGCAATAGCCGCGGTGCCATTTCGAAGGTCGAGCCTCAAGAGGTAGCAAAACACTCTGGGAGTTTTTCAGGTGCATCTGTTTTCGTCTAACTGGCTTAGCTCCCCTGGCTCGAATGAGGCGAGTTGTTTGAGGAGAAATGGTGATGTAGTAGAGGCCAGGTGAGGTGTAAGACCGCAGCCGCGTCGTCGGTTAGGCTTGATACCTCAGACATCGGAAAGGATTTGCATTCGGTGTGCCGCCTATTCAGCAGCCGATGGTCACTGGTCAGTTAGCATATTTTGCTCCAACACTTCGCGTACCTTGAGAGCAAACGAATCCGGAGTAAACGGCTTTTGGAGGAAAGAAACGTGGTCATTGAGAATTCCGTGTCTCACAATAGCGTCGTCTGTGTAGCCTGACATGTAGAGCACCCTGGTTTCCGGACGCGTTAACACCACGTGTTCAGCCAGCTGGCGACCACCCATCTGGGGCATCACCACGTCGGTAATCATCAGTTCAATACTTCCAATGTGTTCGCCGCAAACGCGCAGGGCCTCGTTTGCATTGGCTGCGTTAAGCACGCGATAGCCGCTGGCTTCCAGAATTTCACCCGCAAGTTCTCGGACTGATTCTTCATCTTCAACCACCAGGATCGTACCTTGCCCCTGAGGAATCTCAACCGGGTTGGTGTTTGCCTCGGCGTTTGCGACCTCTTCCGCAATCGGCAGATAGATTTTGAAGGTCGTGCCTTTCCCCGGTTCGCTGTATACCCAAATGTTGCCGCCACTCTGTTTGACGATACCGTAAACCGTCGAGAGGCCGAGGCCGGTGCCTTTGCCTAATTCTTTAGTGGTAAAGAACGGCTCGAAGATCCGTTGCTGGGTGTCCGCGTCCATCCCGACGCCCGTGTCGCTGATGGCGAGCATGAGAAAGCGTCCCGGTTTGGCATTGAGATGCGACTTCACATATGCCTCAGTCAAGTCGGCATGGCAGGTTTCAATTGTTAGCTTGCCGCCCCGCGGCATGGCATCGCGCGCGTTCACGGCCAGATTCAAGAGCACTTGTTCTATTTGTCCCGGATCAGCTTTAATCTGACAGAGGGAAGGTTCAAGCAGTGAAACTAGGTCAATATCCTCACCGATCAGGCGCTGCAACATCTTGTCCATGTCGGCCACAATCGAATTGAGATCGACCACTTTCTCCTGAAACACTTGCTTGCGGCTAAAAGCCAGCAGCTGACGCGTCAGCGATGCTGCGCGTTCACCAGCTTTCTTAATCTCCACCAGATGGCGGCGCAGGGGATCAGTAGGCGGCATCCGTCTCAGTCCCAGATCGCTATAGCCGTTTATGACGGTGAGCAGGTTATTGAAATCATGGGCCACGCCCCCGGCGAGTTGACCCACCGCATCCATTTTCTGGGACTGGCGAAGTTGCTCGGCCTGCTCGCGTTCGCGCACAATGAGATCAACATTCTCCACGGCCGCGGCCGCGAGATTTGCAGCCATCCGCATCGCGGTGGCGTGTTCATCTCCATAGGCTTGATATTGGTAACTTTGAAGTTCGATGCAACCCACGGTGCGTCCCATTACGATCATCGGCGCCGACAGAGCAGACTGGGGTATGCTGCCTTCCTCATGTTTCCCGAGCTGGAGATAATCGGGGCGCCTACTCTTCTGGAATTCGTTGTCAATCTCGATTGATCCTGATTTGAGTGCCCGCCCGGTCAACCCGTCCCTCACCGGTATGTTGATTAGTTCAGACGTTTCTTGCTCAACACCGTCGACCCAACAGTAAGCTATCCTCCGCACGCTTTTTTCCGGCTCATAAAGTGAAACCATCATGCCGTCGCAGGGCACTGAAACCACGGCAAATTCTCGGAGCGCCCGTAGAATGGTTGCGAGCTCCCGAGCCTGGCCCAGCATCTGGCCCAGCACCGCGATTCGCTCCACGAGTCGCTCATACTCAAGGATAGCTCGTTCGTTAGCTTCCTGGAGTGCCGCCTCTGCCAGCTTTCTGTCGGTGACGTCGCGAATAACCGCCTGAATTGATGATCGGTTCCCGGAGTTGAAGGCAACGGATTGCATTTCGACGTCAACGCAGCGGCCATCCTGCCTTAAGCATTTGAACTCGATCGCCGGGAGTGATTCGCCCTGACGGATCTTCCTGATCCGCGCTCTCAGCTGGTCGCGGCTTTCGATACCCACGAAATCAAATACAGAGCGTCCAAGCAATTGTGTGTCCGACGTGGCGCCGACGAGGCGGGCCGCCGCGGTATTGCAGAAAGTTATCTCGCCTTCCGTATGGACAATGATGGCATCCGGAGAGAGATCGACCAGCCGCTCGTAGCGTTCTTCACTCTCTCGTAGAGCATCCTCAACGGCCTTCCGTTCAGTAATGTCACGCTGGGTGCCCCAGGCCCGCACGATGGCGTCGTCTTCAATGATTCCTACCAGATTATTGAGGAAATGCTTGGGGTGGCCAGAATGATCCAGTTCGAACGACTCCGCATTTGACAGGCGGTAGTCCGCCTGAATGAATGCAGAAAGATACGCCACGTTTTCAGGCTGAGACCGCGGCATCAGGTTGCTCATTGGTATTCCGACAAGCTGGGTGGCCGAGGAGAATCCATACATCTGGGCCATGATGTCGTTACATTCGGCGAGGTAACCGTATTTGTAAAAATGATCTAACTGATGATCGACAGACAGATTAATCGAGCAAGGCGGGTCGAGGTCTACGCACCAAATTGCCTCGGAACTCTGTTCGACAAAGGCCCGATAGCGCTCCTCGCTCTTTTGAAGGGCGAGATCGGTTTTGCGGCGGGTCTTATTTCGGTACTCGATCTCATCCGCATTCAATAAGACACCTCGATCCATCATGGGTGAACCCTTCCCTGGACACTTTCTTCCGAATTCCGGTTAAAACGAATCGTTGGCTTGAGTGATAACACTTGTTCAAGCGCCATCTTTTGTTGTGCTACTCAGAATTAGCGAGCAACTTTCCGGAAGGCTTACATCAACTCATGACAAGAGACATCGATCTGTTTGATTGGCCAACATGCTTCAGTCTGTTTTTCCTGCTTCGGATTTACCCAGTCAATTAAGGACTGAATCAGGCGACGTTGTTCGTCATCGGGGTCTGCAAAACATACGCCAAATCCGAGTCTCGGATAATGGTGGGCGACGATGCCATCTATCTCCAGCCACCCACCATCGGGCATCAGGATCTTGAGGAGCAACGTCTCGCCCTTGATTACTTCAAGTATGGTATCCACATAACAACCACCCTCCGAGATATCTGCTATTCGCACGTTGTAATGAGTTGAAGAAGCCTGGCAGCGAACGTCCAGACAGACATCAAACCGTGGCCGGGTTCTCTTTTCTGACATATGGCCTGAGTTCAAATCGGAAACAGATTGTGGAATTGGCAATGGCGTCTTAACCAGATTGGAGTCAACTCGGGTTACCAAACTATAGCCTCAACAAAAGCAGGTTCGAGATGTTCGGAGACCAGCTCTACGTCTTCAGGGAACTGGGCCGATGTGGCCACGGAGTCGTTAACCTCAGGATCGAGCTGCGACATTATTTCGATGACTTTAGGGTCAAACTGTCTTCCGGAACGCTGTAACAGAAACTGCATTGCTTCATCATGTCTCATCCGTGCGAGCGAGCCTTTGGGCTGAATCAACGAATCGTATTCGGCGGCCACGCGAAGGATGCGGGACTCCAGTGGAATTTGATCTCCCTTCAATCCTCCGGGAATACCTGAACCGTCGAAATTCTCTTTGATGAAGTTGATTGTGTCGCGGACATTTGCGAGATCCGGAACGGTGTCCAATAGTCTGGCTTCACATTCAGAATGGTTATTGGGGATCGAGGATTGTTCATCTGAGCGCCGCATGCCAGTTCCGTTTTTGCCCTTCTGTCCCAGGCTGTGCAATCGGGCTGCGGCGGACAGCGCTTCCTTCTGTTCGGTGCTGAGTGTTAGGGTTTCCGCAATCGCCAGAGCGTAGCCGCGCACTCTAATGCCATGGTCGTACTCACTCCGATCACGAATCCTAAGCATGTCCGCCAGCCCATCAACGATCGCCAGCTGAGTCTCACTTAACATCCTCAGGAGCCGGTCGTTTGTGGATACCAGCGAGTTGCGTTTCTTGTTGTTCTCGTAATGCTCGCAGGCGCGGCTGACTTTTAGTTTGAGATCCTCGTTATTCCACGGCTTGGTGAAATACATATAAACCAGCCCACAATTGATCGCTTCGACGAGTGCTTCTACGTCTGTGTATCCGGTCAGGAGAATGCGCACCATGTGTGGACGCAATTGGGCGGTACGCTTCAAAAGGTCGATACCGGTCATCTCGGGCATGCGCTGATCTGTAATCAAGATGGCGACGTCGTGTTGCTCAAGCAGACGGATTGCTTCAGGCCCGGAAGAGGCCGTCAGACATTGGTAGTCGGTTGAGAACAGTCTCTCCAGCAATCTGAGATTCGGCATCTCGTCGTCAACAATTAGCAGTTTGTAAGTCATTGAAGGTCCTCCGAAAAGTTTCCTGGTTGCAAAGCTCGCTCGGATTCGTTTTCACGAATGGGAATCCGAACAGTAAAAGTGGTGCCGGTCCCAACCTGGCTGGCGACGGTAATCGTGCCACCGTGGCGTTCGATAATGCCGTAGGAGATCGAAAGACCCAGGCCGTTGCCCTCGCCAACGGGTTTCGTCGTAAAGAAGGGATCAAAGATCCGGGACAGTTGATCTTCGCGAATTCCAGAGCCGGTGTCGCTAATCGCAACGACCAGCGAGCCCTGATCAAGTCTCGTCGAAATGCTTACTTCACCGTGATCAGTAACGGCCTGGGCGGCATTGACCAGCAGGTTCATCCAAACCTGATTTAACTGGCCGGCGTAGCAATCAATGAGCGGGCAGTCTCCGTAGTCGCGGCGAAGCGTGACCCGGCCACCAGTGAAATATCGGGAGAGCAACCGGACAGTTGAGTCGATACCACTATGAACGTCGACCTTCTTAATCTCAGCCTCATCGAGGCGCGAGAAGAGACGAAGGTTTTTGACCACACCGCAGATCCGCTCTGCACCTTCCCGACAATCAGCGATGATCGAATCGAGATCTTCGACCAGCTTTTCGTATCTGATCCTGGATTTCTGCAAGTTTACTAACTGCAGGTCATCAGCCGGTAAATCAACTTTGTCGTAAACCCGCAGGAGACTTTGGAGCTGGGAAAGATAATCCCCAAGGAGGTCCATGTTGCCGTAGATAAAGCCCGCTGGGTTGTTAAGCTCATGGGCGATACCGGCCGCGAGCTGGCCCAAACTGGCCATCTTTGCCGTGTGGACCAACTGGCCCTGCAGGCGTTCAAGTTCTGCCTTGCTGTTCGCCAGCTCGATATTCTGATTCTCAAGGTGAGCTTTGTACGTTCTGGCAGTGCGTTGCAAAGTGCGACGCTCAAGCGCGTGCTCTACCGACAGCGTCAACACATCCAGTTCGCAGGGCTTAATCAGATAATCAAATGCTCCTACCCGAAGTGCGTCTCGGACTCGTTGAGGTCGATCAACGCCGGAAACCATGATTACTGCTGTGTCCGGATAGTGAGCTCGAATCTCTCGCAAGAGTTCAACGCCATTTCGCCCGGGCATGATCATGTCGGAGATGACCAGCGCATAAGTGTCGGTGGCTAGATTGGCTAGTGCTTCCTCAGCCGATGCCGCCGTAATGCACTCAAAGGACTCGTCCCGCAACCATGAGGCAAACAACTCGCGGATTCCAGCCTCGTCGTCGACGATTAGGATGCGCCGATCCGATGCCTGTTCGTGCTCGTCGACTGGAGCCTCAGGCAAGGGCAGATCAATAGGTTGGAATTGGCCAGGAACTGAAACTGACGAGCCTGTGGATTCAATCATTGGTGGGTCCAGCGTTCGATTAATTTTGGCGACTGAAGACTATGCGGCAGGATCGGAGCAGACGAAACCACAGGTTCTTGTTTAGCGCTCTTTGGGACATGCAGCGGTCGGATCGCCTCGGCCTTTTGCCTCACGAAAGCCATCAAACAGGCCATTCAGCTTCCGGCATAGCCAGAACAGCATGGATCGTGCCACCGACTAAGCAGTGAGTGAAGAGCGACTGGAATCCGTCGAGTTTTCGTGTAATGGAAAACTGTTGGCGGCTTCGTAGGTCCGGCGAATATGAGATTGATTGCGGTCCAGGGCCGCGGGCGATTGACCTTTTGCGGCAAGGCCGCGAAATTCCCGCGGTCTATCCTGACGCCGTACGGCTTGCCTGATGGCGATTCCCTGAACTTCGATTGATTGTCCGTCGTGGTTGATCGGATGGGTGTTGATTTTTACTAACAAGGCGCGGCCGTCTTCAGTGATCATTTTGACTTCAGCACTTATTTGGGTTTGGGCATCCAGGGTGTGCGCGATCAAGCTCTTCATCAGCTCTTGATGTTCCGGAGCTACGAGCTGGCAGATGTTCATCCCCAGCAACTGCGCCAGAGGATATCCAAGCAGTCGCTCGCCAGCACGATTGACGGAAAGCAGTGCGCCATTTAGATCGTGCGTATAGACGACTTGATTGGCGTTGTCGAGTAGGGCCAGATAACGACGTTCGCGTTCTTTCAGCAGCGCCATGTTTCGTGCCTGCTCAACTACCCAGCAGAGCGAATGTTCGAGTCCGGCGCCACTTAGCTGGCCCCGAATTAAGCAATCAGCAACTCCGCTGCGTATCGCTCTGATGGCTTCACCAGCAACATTGGAGGCCGTCATGACTATGGGCGCAGTCCAGCCCAGGCTCCGTGCCTGGGTAACGAGCTTAAGACTAGTCTCCATGTCCGCGTCGATCAGGCAGACGTCATAAGCGTTACTCCGAAATCCATCCAGAATCCCACGATAGCTGGTCGCGCAATTCAGCTTGAAGTTGTTGCCAGCAGATGCCAAAAGCTTGCGAATGACGTGCGGGTTTTCCGAGGCGGGGTCTACGAGAAGAACTGAGATCATAAAATACTCCCGGAGGTCCGTTCTGCAATTCAATCGCCATTGAGAAGATCCGACGAGTTCAGCCGCTCCGAAGTTTGAATAGTCACGAGTAAACAATACGCTTGATGAGTGTAAATACCTGCGCGAGCATATGTGAGCCGGGGATCGAACCAGCGGTTAGCGATTGGAGATGCAGCTTTTCGCCCGGGCCAAAAGCCTCATCAAGCATCACGGTTAGACATGAAACCTGATTCGATCTGGCATCTCGTCCTCATTCAAACGGGGATTGGCTCAACCAGCTCCGACAGCGCGAAACCAAAAACAGAATGCTCGTTGGTGGCATACTGTTTGCGAATACGACAGCGGGATAGAAACACGTGCGAGTATTCATCGCAAAGAGCAAGATACAAAATCCGAGTCTGTCATCTGACCAGTAATTCAAATCCAGAACAGCCCTGATTCTGGAAACTCTAACGCACCTCAACAGCGACAAGAGTCAAAGCTTTCATAAAACCACCTAACGCGATCCATCACCGTCCCGATGATCTTCCGGTGATGTTCGAGCGACGTCCGCTTGGCCGTCCGGCATCTTCTTCCGACTTGTCTCAGCCAACTACCAGGAACGAGCACCCTTCGATGCAGATCAAGTGCCTAATCTCGCCTTTCTCAGTACACCAAACGCCTTCTACGCGCCGGCATCGCTGGGGTGGCCGACGCCGCTTTGCTGTCTTGGTGCTTCTTATCGGAGTGTGCTGGGGATTGGTTGAGCTTGGTGGATTAACGCCAACCGGAACTTATGGTCATGCGGCCGCGGCCAGTTTTTCGGAGGCACCGGCTGCTCTCCCAACTGAGTCTTTCTCTAGCTTTCCCTGGAACCTCGACGATGATGGCCAGCCCCTGGTTAGTTTGCCTGACCATCTACGAGGGAATCTCGATCTCTCGCTGACTTATTCGATGGGACAGTTTCAGTTTCCGCTCTTTCAATCGTTGTATTTCAATCAGCGGGTCGGCAAATATATTCTGATGGTCATTCCGAATGAAGGAGGTCGGGCCCAGTTCATAGATCTGGAACCAGTCGCAGGTTGGACCAGGTTTGAAGCGAGAGACGATTCGGGATTGCGCCTGGTCGACAACGGCAGTGTTAAATCACTCAGCACCCGCGAGGGAACAATCTATACTTTTGCAACTTTTGCCGACGGTGAGCTTCATTGCAGTCAGATAAACGAGGCCGACGGACTTACTATCAATCTCAAGTATACAAACGACTCTACAATTGAAACTATTTCCGATTCGGCTGGCAGACTCATCCGGTTCAGTTACACAGGCAAATATCTGAGTGGCGTTACTCAGATCTGGAGCGGCGGGGCAGGGAAGTTAACCAGGACCTGGGCCATTGATAACCGACATAGTGGTGCCACAGCCCCTAATCGCGGCGAGGTGGGACCGAGAGAGTCAAAACACATTCCTTCGAATGCAATTCATCCAGCCTACACTAGTCAGATGGCTGAATCAGACTCGGTGCTGGCCAGAATCTTCGGGGGTAATGGAGCAGTGGCTGCTGCTAACAGTTTCGAACCGAGTGAACTGGGCCGACAATATCCTTTATACCGGGGCGACTTGATTGGCGATGACGGGATTGTACGACGCGGGCACCTTTCCTACGCAATGCACCTGTACGGAAGTAAAGATGGGACGGGTGCTATGGAACTTTATGTTCCCGCCGGCTTCCTCTTCAACAGCAATGAGCCTACGCCGACAGATGCCGTCGTTACCTTTTACTATCCTAAGCTAGGCAGTCTTACTAATGTGACGCTGGCAGTCTTTCACGTCGCAAATTTTCAGCTGAGTTATGAGGGTGAACGCGTGCGGATTGGCAACCTTGGCGGTCCCGGCGGGTCGGTAGCCTCCTATAAGCATTCACATCTTGAATTCTATCGAGGCGATACTGGTTTACCGCCGGCGAATCTGCGGGCGCAAATGCGAATCGATCCCACCACCGTGTTTGCCTCAAAGACCGAACGTTCGCTGCGCTTCCGGGAAACATCCGCGCGGCGTTAATTTGAGTGCGTTCGCCAATTGGAAGCCTTCTGCCTCCGCCTATCTGCCATTCGTGCATGTGGGGATGATACCCGAAAAAACAATCCGCAGATTACGCAGATCAATGAGAACAATCAGAGCATAGGACCGGCTTAGAACAGTCAGCTGTGTTGTTTGGTTTGAATCTCTGAAATCTGCGCAATCTACGGATAACGAAAAAGGTTGATTTCACGCAAATCAGCCTCATACCGATAACGACGAGCCGGTTGAATGACGTCAAAACTGCTTCAGCGCCCTTCTAAGGGGCAGGGTGCAAATGTTATGTTTGCGTCCGGGCTCGGAAAGGTTTCATACCAAGCGGGGGCCCGGCACCGCAACCGCGGTTGTGTGTGATCGTGCGGCGCTTTGACGCGGTAACTTAGAAGGCCACTGGACTAAATACTCAGTTAAGTAACGGATCATCGACGTCCTGCATAATGCGAGAGCGCTCCTCAATATATTGGACGATCGAGTGGCGACCGGCCATGATCACCCGCGTGGTGGGCCTCATGGTCGCGATTCTAGCGTCGCCTTTTGTGGAGGGAGTTGTTTCCGCATTTCCTAAGATCGAATTGGGCGGAGTCGTCCTGCGTGCGGCGCTCAACAATGCCGAGGACGTTCCTCCACCTCACCCTAAACCAAACCAAGTGCGCCGGATTAAGGTAGTCGCTGGAAAAAGTGTCAAAGTAGTTCCTGGTTTCCCAATCGTTTCGGCGGTGGTTAGTGATTTGAAGGTTGCGACAGCGGAGACCACGGGCGGTCGAGGCATAATGATCAAAGGATTGCTCGCCGGTAGTACGAGTCTAATCGTTGAAGGGAAAACCAGGCGGATTACCTATGGGATCGTTGTGGAGGGTTCTACACTCGTCAAAAGCACGAAGGCTCCTGAGAAACGGACTACAGAGCGTACCTCAATAGCTTCCGGCTCGAATGCCCTCTTTTTTACTCCCGGCTTCAATGGCAGCCCGGCGTTCCTTCGCCAGGCTTTTGATTACAGTTCAAAGCTTCAATCCGGGCGCACTCTGCGGATGAGTGGCGACTTCTTCAAGATCTTTGACGGAGGTCAGCAGGGACCGGCAAGTCCGCGAGGCCCCAGATTTGGTCCCAATCGAATGACATTTGGCGCAGACTCGCCGAAGAGCCGGGTTGATCTTCTGGATAGCCAGTTGGATATCACCCAGATGGGTTTGATTGGTTATCCCCTGCGTGGTTTACATCTGGTCAGTACCAGCGAGTCGCGCTGGCGAGGGCTGGAGATTTTCGCGGGAACCGCGCGCCCGCATCCTTCTTTTCATCGGGGAGAAGGCCGCATTGCCGGCGCGATCATCCCGATTAGCCAAAGTAAGAAACTACGCCTTCGTGCCGGAACACTGCTTATTGACCCGAATCGTAGCCCGGGTCGCATTGTTGACATACAACGCAGCACGCCCCTGGGCTCGTTGCTCGTGCAATCAGACTTGCGTTACACACCCAATGATCGGACGAATATCGAGGCCGAAGTGGCCCATAGCAATGGCGGCCTTTCATGGCGAACCAAACTGGACTTGCATCGGGGTCCCTTCAACGTCTATGGCGAATTGGCGCGACTAGATGAATCATCCCCGCTGATTGTAATCGGCGCCCAGTCAGGTGGACGGCGGTCTGCGCTGCTCAATGGTCAATGGCGCCCGAACTCACGCTTCACGGGAGCGGTTAGTTACAGTCGGAATACCGTCCTGCCGCCGACCAGGGCCAGGAACCTGCAATTTACCAGTGGGCTTCTTCTGGCGAGTGTCAGTTTCGCTCCTCTAACCGGCGCTCGCGTGGGTGTCATTTTTAACAACTATGTAAACGAGTCGCCAGCGCCGCGGCCGCTGCCTTTCCTCTTCAAGATGGAAACCAGTAGCCTCATCATCAAATATGATCAGACAGTCACACCTCGTTGGGCCAATGAATTCGAAGCCCAGGTGATTTTGAACCGGGAAGGTCGGACCACGGCGCAGATGGGCCGGGGCCTCAATATTCGCGACCAGCTACGCTACACATCCAAACGCGGCTCTATCACCGGCTTGGGCGGTTACCGAAGCAACACTCCATCGTTTGAGAGCCTGGTCGTGCAGAATCCTGCGGTATTGCCGGCGGAGTTTCGCGAAGCTTTCGGATCCGATCCCGCAACCTTCATACTTCGGAATCGCAAAGTCCTGCCAGTTCTTCTTAATCGGCTAAACCGGCCGCTCTCGCATAACTGGGACTTCGGCCTGCGTCTACAGAGAACTTTCGCTCGGCTTAACCTGACCGGCGAGGCGACTTACGGCGCGAGCCAATTCATGGCAACCAGGCAGCGGACATTGCTAGGTTCCATCAATGGCCAACTCACTCTCGACTCCGCAAACTCCATTCAGTTCACTGCCTCTCGCCTTATGGCTTTCACTGAAAGGCGCCGCCAGATGTCGTTATCGGTCGGTTATGTTTATCGGTTTGGCGCCGGGAGTGGCGATGGCTTTCAGTTGTCGAGGTTACTGAGGTTTGGTCGTAGAGGCATAAGAGCCGAAGCCGTTCCGTGATACCGGCTGCCTTTTGAGCCAACCAAATAATCGTGCGTTCGTTTAGAGGTGGGCACCGCCCACCGGGCGCGGCGTGGATGAGAGCATTCAACTAAACCATCACAGCAAAATATCGAGATGGGCAAGGAAGAACGGGCGCGGAGACCGCGCCCGTTTCTTATTCAAGGGTAATCAGCTCAAGGCTGCGTTTTACTAGTTTGTTATCTAGCAGGACTGACGATTTCGTCATCTTTGGTCAGCACATAGATAAGAACCGCCGTGCCGCCACCGATAGCCGCCACGATGGCTGCAATCGCTCCGCCTGATAGTCCGCCGCCCGAACTAGCTGGACTGCTACCACCCGCGAGGTAACAAACGCTCGCTCGCTTCTTGGAGTCTGTCTTGGTCTTCACGCCGTCTGGGGTTTCAACCTCACCATTAACATTGTCCTTGGTTCGTATCTTCACGCAACCTCGTTTGAGGTTAACCTTCACAGTGTTTCCGGTATGGTCAAAGTCGAGCGACAACTGCGAATTCGGTGCGATTTCCAGATCACCGAGGGTACCCAGGTCGATGGTAGCGACCACCTGATCGGGAGTTTCGATGATTGCGCCGGTTGGAATCGTCGCTCCGCCTACAGCACTGGCTCCGTTAATGGTTATTGGTCGGTTGCCGGTGGTCGCCAACCTGGCGATGAATTGCGCTTGGGGAGGATAGACGCCCGCAACACCATTTTCGCCTGCCGCAACTTCGTTAACTATTGCACCCGAAGTCAGTTCGGCCAAACCGGATTTAGTTCCCACGATGGTACTAACGTTTTCGGTGTTAATGTCGAAGGAGGTCGCTTCACTTCCGTCAACGTTGATCGCGCCATCTTTGGTGGTGATGTTGACAGCGACACCCGCCGGCGTTGAAACACGACTGCGGCCCGAATTCATCGTGCCGGTGATGCCGTTGTCTGCAAGGGTAAGGCTGAGGCTGCTGTTTGGCAGCAACTCAATTCTACCTAACTTGCCCAGACTCAGGACGGCGTGACTGTCTGCTGCTGTGACGATGGTACTATCGGAAAAGAATGTGCCGCCGGAACTAATCTTCTGACCGTCGACCGTAACCTCGCCGACCACCAATACACCACCGGTTCGCACCACTGGCTTGGCAGTTATCACTATCGAGTAGACCATCAGGATAGCAGCTGCCACCCATACTGAGACGAACTTACGAGTCAAGGTATTGCTGATCATCTTTTAGTTTCCTCCGTTTACTGACGAAGCCCGGTGTGGACTTGTGTGGGTTGTGGTCGGGCCAAAAATTGGGCAAAAACTGGATCTATCTCGAAATCGAGTCTGCATTGCTCGCAAATTCGCGTTAAATGTCGGCGCGAAAGTATCACGCTACGTAGCTTATGTCTAGCAATATCCGGCGGATTGTCCGGCGGAATTGACCGAAGGTTCGACTTTCGAACCCAACGCGGGTTCCCCTGTCGTTACCTCTTTGAGTGTTGTTTAGGTGTGACTAACAAAAACAGCTACTCGAACGCGAGTAGCTGTTTTCATTCTATTTAGGAGTTTGGCTCCCCGCCATGGACACTCATCGCCACCTGTTCTGCGCGCCTACAGTGGAATGAAGATAACCTTTGAGCTTATTGAGGCCAGTTTCATTAGCGGGCTAACCATAGTTCGATGGGGCATTCGCCCCTCACTTCCTGTGCAACTGAATCACATTCTCCGAAACATTGTCACCACTCTGAGAACTATTAACCCGGCGCAGCAATCCGGGCGCGACATTCCACTGTTCTCGGCTTTCGGTGATAACTGTAACCGTCTTTTTGTTGTAGCGCGTGAGCATGCCAACCAGCAGAGGCCGACCGTCCGGCTGAAACGAAACACGATCGCCAATACTGAACTCCAGCATTTGGGAATGTGCGCGCATGTGCCTCAAGAATTTCAACCGCTCGACCACGCGGTTGTTGAGATCAATCAGTTTGACCATTCCCGATGATGTGGCCGCTGAGATTAAGAACGGCAGCAGCACGCCACTTGACCGCTCCTTGCTCGAACTGGCTGCCATTCAAGCGCACGAGTCCAGACTTAATTAACGAGGTCGAGGTAATGGAGATGCTCGGCTTTGAAGACCGCGAGGAGTTGTACGAGTTTTTCAAGCGCCATGACGTGCGGAGTAAGCACACGAGCGAAGACTTTGAAAGCAGCAACCTTGCGCTTGACGGGTTGCTGGCGCCGCCACCGCTGATGATCATTATTTCCGATACTACCTCCGATACCTCATCGAAATCGAAGCAACCTATATTCTTGAAAGGCTTTTCGGCGAAGTCCTCATCCCCGAAAAGGTGGCTGAAGAACTGCAACGCCCGAAAACCCCGTAACCGGTCAAAGACTGGATACAATCCCGCCCCGTCTGGCTGAAAGTGAGCAAGGCCGATACTTCACTTTTCGTTCCCAGAAGAAGATTGGTGATGGCGAACGCGAAGCGTTTGCGCTGGCTGTTGAGTTCAAGGCCGATGCGGTTTTGGTGGATGACAGAGACGCAGCAATCGAAGCTCAACGACAAGGTATTCTGACCATTCCTACCTTTGCGATTCTTGAGCAAGCCGCCGCGAGGAATCTGATCGACCTGGCTAGGACAGTGGATGCGGTGCGCAGTACAACTTTTCGCCTTCCCCAGGAAAAGCTGATTGAGGCAATGATTAATCGCGACCGGCAGCGGAAAGAGGCCGAGCAGGGAAAGCTCGATAGCTAAGTCACATTGCATGAGAGCTCAAGCGTTAAGCAGCTCATCCTGGTGCGGCTTTGGTGGCTTTGACGACACTAACAATTGGTACCGGAGGGCTTTTGCTCGCGCACGCGAACACCGGATATCTGAAAGCCTTGACAGGTTAATTTCCTGTGTTTGAGCCCAACCTTGGAGGCTCGGAACGCTGACTGCTACTTTCCGCCAGGCCTTGGTCTTTTCCGTTACTCATACCCTCGGCCAAAACGAAAGGCCGCCGGGGGTAATTCCGGCGGCCTTTGTCCAATTTGGCTCCGCAGGTAAGACTCGAACTTACAACCCTTCGGTTAACAGCCGAATGCTCTGCCATTGAGCTACTGCGGAATAAGCGCCCCCACATAGTATGAAACCATGCGTGAGCGCGAGCAAATTTTTATAACAGATGGGTCTGGGAGCGTCAAGCAGCCTAAAAGCCGTCGCGACCTGTCAGCTTGCACTGCTAAAAGAACTGCGCGAATATCTGCTGCCGCAGTTTTCGAGGCAAAGCTCTTCTAAGTCACTCCAAGTGCTCAGCGAAAGGTTTCCATGGAACGTCGAATAACAGGCTGGTATAGCCATAACTTAAACGCGGAAATGCCTCTGGTGGCTTACGGTCATGCTGGTCAGTCGCTCTTGATGTTTCCCACCGCAGCAGCTGACTACCTCGAGTATGAACGGTTTCATTTGGTGGATGCGATACAACCGCTGATCGAAAGCGGCAAGCTACGCGCCTACTCGATAAATAGTGTGAACCGTTACAGTCTGCTCAATGAACAGATGCCGCCGCAGATGAAGGCAGAATTACTGACGCGCTTCGATCGCTATGTCACCGATGAAGTGTTGCCCTTAATCCGCAATGAAGCTGGACCAGACGCGCGGCCGTTGACGACGGGAGCCAGTCTCGGGGCGTTTCTGGCCGCGAATGCTTATTTCAAGCATCCGGATTTGTTTCGCGGAGTGATTGCCATGAGCGGAAGCTACGACGTGAGTTCGTATCTCAAGGGCTACTATGATGACAACGTCTATTTCAACAACCCGGCGGATTATCTGGCCAACTTGAACGATAATTACCACCTGCCTCTGCTCCAACAGGCTGATGCTATCCACATTCTGTCCGGACAGGGAGCCTACGAAGCGCCTGAGCGCAGCCGGGCTCTGTCTGACATTCTAAAGTCAAAAGGCATTCCTCATTCGCTTGATCTTTGGGGAGCCGATGTGGACCACGATTGGCCGTGGTGGCGGAAGATGCTGCCGTTCACGCTCGGCAAAATCCTGGGTTAGCATCACGAGCAGCTTTGTGTGTGGGTAATGAGTGCAAGCAGGAACCGACTGACTCACGATTGCTGAGTCTTAAGCCACTCTTCAAACGCGAGCAGGATATCGTATTGATCTTGCTTCGGACTGCGGGCCAGGAATTCGGTAAGGACTGCACCGGTCAGATGAGGCAGCGAGAGACTTGCTTCTGAAGCGAGATATTGTTCGTCGCGCAACTGATAAATCTTCAGCGAATCTCCGTCGTACCGCCAGGCTTCCGGCACACCCAGAGCCGCGTAAATCGGAAATTTGGAAAGAGAGTCATGATGCAGGTCAACCTCAACTACAATATCCGGTGGCGGGTCGACATTGAAATCGATCTCGTCCTTCGTACCAACTAGAGCTGCATTTTGCACATAGAAGCAAGCATCCGGTTCCACGCCTTTTTGTTTAAGTTGCTTCTTCATGGTAGTGGAGCCGTAAAAGAGAACCTTGATGCGTAAGACCCGGCTCACTCGATCGACCATCCGTCCGATCAGCGTAGAATACCTTTCATGCCTTTGGGACAGTGTCATGATCTGGAGTCGTCCCTCGTCATAACTGATACGCAGACCGCTAGCGTCCCCAACTGTTTCGAGCAATTCTTCATACTCGTCCCAACTAACGCCGTGCTGGGTGAGCACGCTATCAACGGGCATGAGCTCAATCATCTCAACGAGATTTTCAGCTTTGCTAAACGTAGTACTCATAAGCGGGTGCCAAAGAATAGCATGAACTACCTTGTTGCTTAAGGTTCGTCGCCGCCCTTCTTCCCCTTCTTCTTTGCCGGATCTGCTTCGCGTGGTCGGGTTACCGGCGGAGGTGGAGCCTCAATTTTTGGCGCGGCGGTTTCAGCCTTGGGCTGCGGATCTGGCGGAGCCTCATCGACCTTTGGAGGCGGAGGCATCGTCACTTGCTCCAGCTTTGGCTCGGTGTCGGCCTTGGGTGGTGCATTCTCGTCTACCGTCTCTTCTGGTGAATCATCCCTAAACTGTGCCCGCTCCGCGGCCAGTTCACGTTGACGCTGACGGAAAAGCTCCTTCATGTCTTCGGGCATGGAAGGGGCCTTATCGAAGTTCTCCTTCGGTTTGTCCTTCAGGAATTCCTTCATGAAATCAACGAAGAATGGTAGAGCGCCGACACCGCCCGTCATTCCGCTTCCGAGGTCTTTTTTCTTGCCCGGATATCCCATCCAAACACCCGTCACATAAGTCGGCGTGTAACCAATAAACCACACGTCCGTGTGATCGTTGACGGTTCCGGTCTTGCCGGCGAGAGGGACGCCCACGGCCCGGGCGGCGGTGGCGGTTCCGTTGTCAATCACGCCGCGCATCATTGAAACCATGGTCAACGCGACATACGGATTCATCACTTTGAAAGTGGTCTTTTCCCACTCTTCCAGTACCGCGCCATCACGGTCCAACACGCGGCGCACCAGGTGGGGCTCAACCCGAATGCCTTTGTTGGGAAAAGCTGAATAAGCAGAGATCATCTGGTCGAGGGGCACTTCGGTTGCGCCGAGCGCGGACGGAAGATACGGCGCCATGGGAACCTTGATACCAAAACGGCGGACCATCTGAGCGCCAGTCTGAATCCCGACAGTCTGGAGCAGGTGGACCGCCGGCACATTCATCGACTTTGCCAGGGCCGCTTTTAATGGCAGGTCGCCATTGCCTAAAGAACCGTCGTAATTGTGAGGTTGCCAGCTACCGATTTTGATTGGAGCTCCACTAACAGTCGTCTCCGGGGTCATGCCCCACTCGACGGCCGCAGTGTAAACGAATGGCTTGAAGCATGAACCAGTCTGGCGGTAAGCCTGAGTTACATTATTAAACTTGCTGGCGCTGTAGAAATCGTAACCACCGATCATGGTGACAATCTCGCCCGTCTTGGCGTTCAACGTCATCATGGCGCCGGCCACCGCCGGAACTTGTGATAGTTCGACTTTGAGCCGCCGGCTCTTCTTGTCAACTTCTTTGATGTGAAACTCTGCCAGGAAGCCCGACTTTAGCTCATCCTTCGGTTGCCGGCTGGACCAGCCCATATCAGCTGGACCAATAGTGGCAGTGTAATTCCCAAACCGAACAATTGCTTCGTTCTTGGCGCGGTCTACCTTAGTTATCAGTCCAGATAGATAACGACCTTCCTGGTAATCATTTCCATACCAGTCCGGGTCTTTATAGTTGCTCAGCTCTTGGGCGGTTGCTGGACCTTGTCCGTTGTTTGCTGAAGTTGGAATCGCTTTGTACGCTGAGCGCCAACCGCGAGTCTTGTCATAACGTCGCAAGCGGTCCCGGACCACTTCATATGCCTTCGTCTGCGCTTCCACATTAATCGTGGTGTAGACGGCCAGACCGCCCTGGGCTACGCGAGTAGTGTATCTGTCCTCAAGCTCTTGTCTGATATGTTCAACCGGATAATCAAACGGACTCGATTTTGGTTGTGATTGGTAGTAAGCCGTGTCGGCAAGTTGAATCGGTTTGGCTTTGGCCGCTTCCACTTCTGCCAGAGTGGCAAAACCATTCTTGGCCATCAAATCAAGAACGAGGTCTCGACGTTCTTTGGCCCGGGCAGGATTAACAGTCGGGGAATACTCGCTGGGCGCCTTCGGAACAGCAGCCAGCAAGGCAGCTTCTCCGATCGTCAGGTCTTTAGCTTCTTTGCCGAAATATGTTTGGGCGCCGGCTTCCACTCCATAGGCGTTCGCACCAAGAAAAATATGGTTTGCATAAAGCTCCATGATCTGGCTTTTGGTGTAGTAGCGTTCAATCTGAAGCGCTAGAGCCCACTCATTCACTTTTCGTTTGAGAGTTTGTTCTTTTGAAAGGAACAGATTCTTCGCGAGTTGTTGGGTCAAGGTGGATCCGCCTTCAACCTTGTCGCTGGTGAGAGTTTTCCAGCCGGCGCCAATGATGCGGATGGGATCGATGCCGACGTGGTCGTAAAAACGCGCGTCCTCAACCGCGAGGATCGCATTCCTCATCACCGGCGGGATTTCGTCATACTTGAGCGGAATGCGCTTTTCGAGAGCAAACTCGCCAATCACAGTCTCACCGTCGTCAGCATAAACTCGGGTCACCACACTTGGGCGGTAAGTGGCAAGTGCGGCAACTTCACTGGCCGCTCGAGAATAATTGAGTTTATAAGCAGCAACCACGCCCGTCAGGCCGCCGGCAGCAAGCGCCAGCAGCAGCACCGCTGGTAGCCAAAAGCGGCGCAGTAGGTGCGATCGTTGCTCGGGCGGGGCATTTACAATTGCTTTAGGGGAATATGATTTCAACTTCGAACCAGGGGATTTTGTAGCCATAATTTCAGCCCTCTCGCACAGATCTCTCGCAGTCCAACGTTGCTTCAGACCCGGCGGCAACGACAACGTGGGTAGCCACAGTGCGAAGTTTAGATGTTAGCGCAACTCTGGAATTATAGCTGAGGATTGCGCTGAACTCGACGCGGCAGCCGCCCTCGGCCGAGGCCGCTCGTAGTCAACGCACGGGTATTGGGGGGTCCCGGCGGGTAGCCTCGCTGGGGTGGTGGATGCGCCGAATGCCTTGTTCACACTCAGAACACTAAGCACCGCCTCAGCCTGAAGGGCTGCCAGATAGTAGCCGGTGGTCGCAGCGAAGCGCAGACCACCGGACAGCAATCGAATAATTTCAACACCCGGAAAGGTTGTCAGAAAACGGTGGCACCCCACCGGGGTGCGGACCGTTTAGATTCTTGTTCCGGTGGTCTGCGCTGCGCTTCCACCCCACGCGGGCTGCCCGCGTGGGGACCCCGGCCTGCGACCACCGGCTACTTTCTGAGAGCCCTTCAGGCTGAAATCCGCTCGCTACGTTCTCACACATGCGCGGTAGCGCCGGATCCCAGGGTCAACTTAGGATTACGCTGAGAATCTCTTGTCATCCGAGCTTGCGCGAGGATCCGGCGCATCCTCCACCCCAGCGGAGTTGCCCCGCTGGGGACCCCGGTCCGCGCTCGGTTCTGCAAAAGCTGCGGCCCCTTTTCCGATTTCTGAGGACAGGCTCTATACTCTACCTGCAAACGGGGGCGACAGGCTTCGACAGGGGTTTGGACGACCGACGGATGCCATGCCGGGCTACTCTATGCAGCTCGTTAAAAAGCGTAGGGAAAAAAACAATTGCCAACTCTAACGAGTTAGCTCTCGCAGCCTAATAAGCCAGCGAGCGTCTCCGCCGCAAGTTGCTCATGCGCGCGGATGGAGATGTCACCTTAGATGAGCTGGCGCGAACTTTCGGTCCGTGGGTTCGCGCGAGACTAAGTCGGACTAGCTTTCACTGAGGTCTGGTCACTTCACTGACTCGGTGTTGAGCGAAAATCTGGTCGCTTGACATCAGTTGGGCGGGCAGGAAAGAGAAGTGACTAAGCATGTAGAGTCTTTCGGCGGCTTCTCTTGGATCCGAGTTCAATTCTCGGCGCCTCCACCAATCTTGCGATTTCGGATTTCGGATTTCGAAATGCGGATTTGAAACCGGACGTGGGAACCACAGGGTGACAGCTGAAATCCGCACACCGCAATCCGTACTCCGCAATCCGGAACTTCCCATTGGCATCTTTGACAGCGGCGTCGGTGGACTAACCGTTTATCGCGCGCTGCATGAACGTCTTCCCTCCGAGCACTTTATTTACCTGGGGGATACGGCGAGAGTTCCATATGGCACAAAGTCGCTCTCGACTGTAGAGCGTTACGCAATTGAGAATGCGAAGTTTCTCGAGGCACACGGCATCAAGCTTCTGGTAGTGGCATGCAATACCGCGTCGGCGCTGGCATTGCCGGCGATTCGCGACGCCGTCAACATCGAAGTAGTAGGCGTCATTGGCCCGGGCGCGAGGGCGGCGACAAAGGTAGCGGCCGGGAAGAAGATCGGGGTAATCGCAACCGAGGCGACAGTTCAGAGCGGTGCCTACGCCCGCGCGATAGCCGCCATCGATGACCGGATTGAGGTGATCGAGCGAGCCTGTCCTCTGTTTGTCCCGTTGGCGGAAGAAGGTTGGGCTGAGACGGACGTCGCGCGCGCGGTAGCCGAGCAATATTTAGCGGATCTGAAAAACCTGGACCTCGGCGCTCTGGTGTTGGGTTGTACACATTACCCGATTTTGCGGGACTTGATCGGGGAGATTATCGGTCTTGAGATTCCGCTAATAGACTCCGGAGACGCAGCCGCGAGGGAAGTCCAATCGCTTTTGCAATCCAGTGAGCTTACGGCTGCGCAGGTGGAACAACAAATTAAGGAGCGGCGACTTTGTGACGATCTGGATCACTTTTACGTGACCGACGCGGCTGAGCGTTTTGCAAAAGTAGCGGAGCGCTTTCTGGGAACAGCACCCTCAGTGCTGGAGGCAGTGGAGATTTGGGGAAACGATGAGCTTCGAACGTAGTGACGGGCGCGCTTTCGACGAATTGCGCGCGGTTAGAATAACTCCTGGCTACCTGCCTTACGCAGAAGGCTCGGTCCTGATCGAGATGGGGCAAACTCGCGTAGTATGCTCCGCTTCGGTGGATGAGAGGGTACCGATTTTTCGACGCAACAGCGGTCAGGGTTGGATCACTGCTGAGTATTCAATGCTGCCGCGGGCAACCCAAAACCGGACGCCGCGAGAGATAGGACGCGGTGGCCCATCGGGCAGAACGCATGAGATTCAACGCTTGATTGGCCGGAGTCTGCGAGCGGCGGCAGACATGAGATTGCTGGGTGAACGTACCGTGACTCTCGATTGCGACGTTCTCCAGGCCGACGGAGGTACGCGGACGGCGGCTATTACCGGAGCTTACGTCGCCTTTGCACTTGCCAACAAACGGCTGCTGAGCGTCGGGAAGATTCAACGCAGCATAATCACTAATCAGGTGGCAGCTATCAGCGTGGGAGTGGTTAGGAATGTGCCACTGCTCGACTTGAAATACGACGAGGATTCGACCGCGGAAGTAGACATGAATGTAGTCTGCACCGGCGATGGACGTTTTATTGAGGTTCAGGGAACGGCGGAACGTGAGCCATTCACGCGTGAGCAGATGGATAGTTTGATGGCTTTGGCAGGGCGAGGAATTGAGTCGCTGATAGCAATTCAAAAGGAAGCAATTGAACGGACGACTTCCTGACCCGCGGCGTCGAGTTGATCTCTTAGGGGTGCCAGACAACGAGTCTGGGGCGAGTGCGCATCGGAAAAGGGCGTGACAGTACAAGCCCGACTTGGTACTGCCAATCAACCAGAGGAGTTAGATTATTAGAATGAAACACCTCATCGCTTTTACTTTTGTCATGGGAATTGCCGGGAGTTGTTCCATCGCAGCAGCCCAACAGGTCTATACCAGTGAGCAGGCCGGTTACTCTATCGAGCTTCCATCACCGACGTGGAAGGTCATATCTGAACCAGGCGCCGCTCGCGAGCATGCAGAGTTTGTTAACGGTGATCGTCTTGATGGGTATTTGCAGATTCGAAAGGAAGTAGTGGAGGCCGGCACCACCCCTAAGGATCTGGCCCGTCGCGACTTGGATCAAAAGCTGAGGTTTCTGCCTGGGTTTGTCGAAGGAAAAGAAGAACCTTTTTCCGGATATCTCAATGGCGTGACGGTGTCGTACGAATTCGTCAGGACCGGCAAACCGATGATCGGCCGTATCTACTATCTGCAGGCGGACAATCGCACCATTTATGCTTTGCGTTTTACGGGTGCGAGAGACAAGCTCGCTCGCATTCGAAATCAGACGGACCTAATCGCTCGTAGCTTTAAACTCAAACAATAGCCGTTCGGGCGCATTAATTTTTATTGGCCGCCACGCCGGAATAGCGTTGGCGGCCTAAATTTTGTTCGGTTGGAGTTTACCCGTTTTGCCTGGTTGGAGTTACGAAAAGCAGCGGCGGCGGTCTCAAGGTTCACTGCTTCAATTCAAACCTGGTGTAGAATGCGCAGCTTGGTCTACAGATGAAACTTACGCTCGCCCCAGGTTTGTCCATCGGGAAATCAGCCATCGAAGGCCGCGGCTGTTTTTCAGTTGTCCATTTCAAAGGTAAACGGAAAATAGCTGAATATGCCGGCGAGAAGATTAAGAATGCCGAAGCCAACCGAAGGGCTGGGCGACGAAAGTTACGTATCTGCGCCATCAATGAACGCTGGAGTCTTGACGGCAGCCGAGGCGGCAACGGCACGCACTACATCAACCATTCGTGCGAACCAAATGCCTTCATGAAGATTCTTTACGGCCACATCCTATTCATTGCCTTGCGTGACATTCTTCCGGGAGAAGAGATCACGATTGACTATCAATCAACGTTGCACTCAAACAAAAAAAGGTGCATCTGTGGTGCACCTTCCTGCCGCGGAACAATCAATAAACAGTAATGGGGAAAAGGGGACAAGGGAAAGGGGGAAAGGGACAGGGCGAACGGGGAGCCAGACAGTCTTCTTGTTCTTTGTCTTCCCCTTTTCCGTCTTTCCTTACAGTCTTGGCAACGTGAAGCTGAACTTCGATCCTCGTCCTACTTCCGAGTCGAGGCCTACCGTTCCGCCATGTTGTTCGACCACTTCCCGAACAAAAGACAGTCCCAGGCCGGTGGATTCTTCATCCTTTTCCTGTCCTTCACGGACGACGCGGTAAAACTTCTCCCAAACTCTGTCCTTAGCCTCAGCTGGAATTCCGAAGCCGCGATCTTCAACACACAGACGTACTGCTTCAGCTTCAAGTGCCGTTGAAACAGTAACCGTCGTACGCTCAGGACTGTATTTGATTGCGTTACTAACGAGGTTCTTGACTGCCTGTGTGATCATGCTCCTGTCAGCGGCAACTGGGGGGAGTCTTTGCGTCGGTAGTTCAATCAGACGGATTCGTCTCTTCTTCGCCACCGGTTGGAGACTGGCTATCGTTTCCTTCACTACTTCGTCCAGCCGGAGCGGTATTTTGAAGACGTCTTGTCTGTCTTTTCGCTGTAGTTTCGTGACCGCCAGAAATGTATTGATCATGCGGGAGAGGCGCTGCGACTCGTTCGCGATAATGGTGACAAACTCTTTAGCCTGCTCCGGCAGTTCGTCATCCTGAGTCAGCAATTCCGCGAAGCCGTTTATGCTGGTCAGAGGTGTGCGTAGCTCGTGTGACATTAATGAAATCATGTCACTCTTTAACCGATCATACTCTTTGATAACTGTAAGGTCTTTGACCACGAGAGCGAGGCACAGCGGTTGAGGTTCATCGCCCTTTCTCGTTGTTTCCAGGTTTGATGCGCGACGATCGTCGCCTTTGACCAGAGAGATCCGCAAGCCGTAGGTTTCGTTCCGGTCAGCAAAATGAAGCTCGCGTTCGTATGCTTCGCCAGTCTGTAAAACTCTTCGCACCGCAATTACGGGTTCGTCGAAAACGTCGGTGCGAAAACTGTCTAACAGAGCGAAGAAGCTGATCTCACGCGTCTGGTCCCGCGATAAGCTTGCCAGTCCCAGCAGTGATGAGTTTGCATAAGCGATCCGTCCATCCAGATAGGCAAGTGCCACGCCGTCGCCTATTTCTGCAAGTGCGTTGACGCCTACACTCTGCTCCAGCAAAGCGCCGTTAAGAACATGAAGAGATCGAAGTTTCTGTTCAGAGGCCTTGGCTGAAAAGAAGTCGAGCGGGCCTCGATGATCAGCCAGGTTCTGAGTTTCTTCTCTTTGGAGATTGCGCGCCATTTGGCCGCCAACCGCTGTCAGCAGGGCTCGATCATCCTCCTCGAAATCCCGGGTAATTCGAAGGAGTAAAGCACCTACTGTGCGGTTTTCATGCTGCAGCGGCAGAGCTATGCTCGTGGAAGAATCGCGCGACA
Source organism: Pyrinomonadaceae bacterium (assembly GCA_031396065.1). Classification (GTDB taxonomy): domain Bacteria; phylum Acidobacteriota; class Blastocatellia; order Pyrinomonadales; family Pyrinomonadaceae; genus PSRF01. Next base: position 25,710 of record JANNJZ010000070.1, read on the forward strand.
GAGCTTTCTCGACAATGATTTCGCCCGTAGCCATTGCCCGCTCGCACAAAGCAACGCCTTCACGCCAGACAGAATTGCGTCCGGTGTCAGAACCTCCGCTGGCTCGAAGACGAGCGGATGAAACCAGCTTGCCTCCGGTATCGCGCCGGAAGACTACTGCCTCGGTCGGAGAGAGTACGCTCTCGATAAGTTTCAACCCGCTTAGGAGGCGGTGCTCAGCGTCATTGGCCTTACGTGAATCCAGTTTCGAGAGTGATGAAATCAGCTTACCGCTCAACTCCTGATCCTGCTCGCGCAATCTTTTGATTTGGATTGTCGCCGCAGAAATCGAAGCGGCCAGGACTACCGGCATGAAGAGGACATCAATTGAGAAGAACCACGATGCGAGTAGACTCACCGCAGCCAGACCTAAAAATCCACCGCCAAAGTAGGGCAAGGAACGCCGCCCTCCGAAACGTCCTACGGCGATCGCCGCAGCCAGGGAAGGTATGCCGATTATCAAAGCAACGATCCAGGAATTCGGTATTTCGAAGATGACGTTCTTTCGGGTTAGGACAAATGCATTTTGAAGCGAGGTTAGGAGCCCGGCGAGCCATAAGACAAAACTAAGCCCGGCCGCCACTGAGGCGACACCGACGTACGTAAATATGGATCTAAGGCTTAAAGAATGTGCCAAATTTGGAAAGGGATTGAAAAAAAGTGGGCGAGCTGAACGCTTTTGCCGGGATTACAAAAGCAGGGGATTATACACCGGCCGCTGGTTTTTATCCTACCTAAAACTAGAGTCGGTCAGCGTCAGAAGCATTTCGGAGGGATGCCAGTGCTCTCAACAAGTCGGGTTCTTCCCTGTCATCCACGGTTCGAAGGTCGATTAATACAAGTCCATCAGCAATCCGCGCAATTACTGGAGGCGAGAAGTGTCTCAACTGGGACTCTACTTCATCGGCACTAAGTGTTCCATGTTTCAGCGCGATTAGTGCGGTTGGAGGGTGAACATTCGGACCGGAGCCCCCGCCGACGGCAGACTGACCAGCCAGGATGGTTGCCTCGATATCTGCCGAGCCGCCCCCATTCGCAAATCGGTTAATTAAGTTCTGTGCTCTTTTTTCAATCTTATCGGTGGCCACGGCCAGCATTCGCAGAGTGGGTATTTCGTCAATAGACTCGCGCCGATGAGCAGTTAGGGTGGCTTCGAGTGCCGCGAGGCATAACTTGTCGACTCGTAGCGCTCGATAAAGTGAATGCTGGCGCAGCCGATCGATAATCTTTCGACGTCCAACAATTAGTCCCGCCTGCGTGGCGCCCAGTAGCTTGTCGCCGCTAAACGAGACTACATCAGCGCCTGCGGAAATAGACTCACTTACAACTGGCTCGTCGCCTAGACCGTAGGCGTTCAGGTTGCGGAGCGCGCCGGATCCCGCGTCTTCATACAAGAATAATCCTGACTCGTGAGCCAGTGACGCGAGTGCCGCAAGATCTGGTGAAGCCGTGAATCCGATAATCCGGTAGTTTGAAGGATGAACCCTCATTATCAGCCTGGTCTTCGTTGTTGTTATCGCTTCCGCATAGTCCTCCAGATGCGTCCGGTTGGTGGAACCGACTTCCACCATCCGGGTTCCCGAGTTAGACATGACTTCGGGCACGCGAAAGTCGCCGCCAATTTCGACCAACTCGCCTCGCGACACAATGGTTTCACCATCGCCGGCCAGCACTGTGAGAATAAGCAGAGCAGCTGCAGCACAATTATTCACAACCAGGGCCGCCTCCGCTCCCGTCAGTTGGACCAGAAGTTCTTCCGCGTAAGCCCCGCGTTTTCCGCGAGATCCTGTGGTCGGATCGTATTCAAGCGTGCAATATCCGGAGGCATCCAGGACTGCGTTGCGAGCCGCATCAGATAGTGGAGCGCGTCCCAGATTGGTATGCAGAATCACGCCAGTGGCATTAATCACTCGCCGAATGGTGGAGGCTGCTTCAAGTCTGCTGAATGCCATAAGTTTATCGGCCGCCTCGCCCAATAGCGCTTCTCGTGATTGTTCAGTTAGACCCTCGGATTGAATCTGGAGGCGCATCCCTTCGGTGACCTCGCGAGCAATTGCCGTGAGCCGATTGATACCAACTGATCGGCGAAGTTCGGTGGCCGCCGGGGTGCGAAGCAACTGATCTATGGATGGAATATTGCGCAAACTTGAAGCTGTGGATGCGGACGTGTTGGTCATTTTAGGTTAGCCGGCGATTCGGCGGAGCCGGGAGCTCAGGCATTCCTGCAAGCTCATATCGTGACCTCGATTCTCCAGGGTAACTCGAATCTTTAGCTTAGAGAATCTGTCTTCTGACGGCGGCAGGCAGCGATGAGCACCCCATCGGAGCTGCCCCGATGGCGACCCCGCTTGCGTGCGCTCCCCTGGTAGAATAGCTGGTCACTGGTCGGGGATCAAACAGCCTTTTGAATCAGCATAGCGGGATGATCTGCCCTGTCCAAGGTTAGTTGTTGACACATTGCTTTTGAAACACCTAGACTGAGTTTAGTTACGTCCCGTTGACGTCCCGCCAGTTTTCCCGCCCCGTAAGGAGATTTGAACCAGTGAACCAAGGCGATAGTAAGCTCTTTAGATCACAGTCGCGATCCAAAACCAAGAAGCTCACCGGAGGGGAATATGAGCCCACCGTGGACGAGCAATTGACGCGTCTTGAGGACGATATCAGGCGCCTGAAGATCGAGTTTGATGTGTTTTTTAACGGTGCTTCCAAGCGCCCCCCTTATGACACCAAGGGGCGCGTGGAGACGATGCTGAAGCGGCTGGGCGACGATCGTTCGCTGAGTTATGCGCAGCGTTATCGCTATTCGTCGCTAGCTACCAGGTACAACCTCTTCCGCGATCTGTGGCGGCGCACGATGCAGGGTCGTGAAGAGGGTCGAACCCCGATGGCAAGTGCGAGGGCCAGTGCCAAGGAACAGGCAGTTGCCGACTTCAAGAAGACCAGCTTTGTCTGTGAAGACGCGCACAAAGATGTGGAGTTGGTGAAAAGCGTGTATAGCGCCTTGATAGATGCCAAGAAAGTTTGTGGTGAACCGGTGGATGATTTCTCGTTTCCCCGATTTCATCGGCTAATTGCGTCACAAGCGGATAGTCTCAAGGAGCGCCTTAGTTGCGATCGGATTTCTTTCACGATCGACGTGGAAGGTGGACACGTCAGCTTTAAGGCGAGAGGCGAGGACTGATAGGGTTTCGCATAATCCAAACGCAAATAGGCGACCTCTTGTTATAGAGGCCGCCTATTTTTTTAAAGTGCGCTTACCGGACCGAAAGACCGGAAGCGGTCAGTGGCGTTGCTGAAGCAAGCCGGGGAGACCTACACCTTCATCACGTTCTCTGCCTGGGGTCCTTTCGGGCCCTGCGTCACTTCGAACTCAACCTCCTGACCTTCTTCAAGCGTCTTGAAGCCGTCGCCCTGAATGGCGCTGTAGTGAACGAAGATGTCTGAAGAGCCTGGCTGCTCAATGAAGCCATAGCCCTTAGAATTGTTAAACCACTTGACCTTACCGGATATTCTAGACATAACAACGAATCCTCCTAACGATTCGGTAAAACGGGGCGAGAGCCAGCAAGAGCTTTCGCGCGACCTTGGTTAAAGCTTGTGAACCGGACGCGCTTGTAAGAGCGCAAAACCGAAACACAATCAACAAAAAATGCATGGCGAAAAGCGCTCTTAGCGCAATTCATCATGCATACTTACGGGGGAAAACCTGAGAAGACATTGCTTGTAAAGCTTGTAAAGCGAAAAACTATGGACCAATTTCAGAGGTTTGCTCTAAACGAGGGCGCATACTAAGCGATAGCAAATTGGCCTGTCAAGATAAAAAAAAACGCCTATCTCACCGACTAGTCAGCAGATATTGCAATGGATTAACAGGTTCGTCGTTAAATCTGACCTCGTAATGCAAATGTGGGCCGGTTGAGCGTCCGGTGGAGCCAACACGGCCAATAAACTGACTTCTGGCTACGCTCTGGCCTTGCATAACGTCGATGTGAGACAGGTGGCCATACCTGGTGGTGAGTCCTCCACCGTGATCGATGACAACGAGTTGGCCATAACCATTTTGCCAGCCCACGAAGGTCACCGTGCCGCTAGCTCCAGAAACGACCGGATCGCCCCAGGCTGCGTCGATGTCCTGGCCGGAGTGAAACTCGTAGCCGCCTCCGCCAAAAGGATTGCCGCGGCCACCGAAGCCGCTTTCGAGTTTTCCCACAACCGGCCAAACGGTCGGCGTATAACCTCGGTCTTTTAGTAGCCTCTCATTGGCAGACATGCTGCGCTCGAGGTTCTGCATCTTGCTTTCGAGTGCGACGAAACCGTCGGCATCAACCGGCAGCGCCGGACCACCAGTCCCAGGTAGGACTGATTCTTCAATCAGCCCCGACTTCTCAGCAAGTTTTCGGGAGGTGTCTTCCACAGCCTCGACGCGACTATTCAGTTCGTTGAGCTCGCGGCGTTGGCGGTCGTTTTCCGCGCGCAATCGCTGATTTTCCGATTCTGTTCGTAGGTGGGCGGCCTGTTGTGTGAGGCCATAAAAGCCGTATAGCGAAGCACAGAGTAGGATAGCCCCAATGAAAACTGACGCTCTTAACCGATTTTTCTTTACGCAGAAACGACGGATGCGAGAACTGGGGTTGGGTGAATGCGCTATAACAAACGCGTAAAAACGGTCATCTCGGGCCATGTCAAAGTCGCTCCGTTGCCTCAGCTAAAGAAGGGGGGCAGCTGAAACAACCGAAAATGGCACAGCCCTTCTAAACAGGGGGCGTGTGCGCGATTACAGTTATACGAGGTTTAGTTTTGTCCTGCTTGAAGATTGCAGCGAACGAGTAAACCCCATTCGGGGTGAAAACTCATCCGGCCGAAGCTGCAAAAGAAGCGTGACCCTATCACAGTGGGGAAAGTCATTGCAACTGCCGGAAACGCGTCCTTATCGCTTTTAGAGGTTATGTGCTTCGTGACGCCGGCGGGAGCGGTCTCGGAGAATCGAAACTACAATCATCGTGATGACCGCAATGAAGATCACAATAATCAACACTTTTATAGCTGCGAGCAAAAAGCCTCCCAGAGTAATGATCGAACCGAGCAGGGTTATGACAAGAAGCATTAATGCGGCAATTCCACCGATTGCTTTCAGAATTAGAGCCATATCTTATTTCCCTTGTACCTGACTTTTCCAACTACGAACTTCGCTTGAAAGGAAGTGTTTCGAGATCCTTTCGACCGAACTGCGTGGTTTCCCCGGACCTGAACCTCGCCGATTCAACTACAGTATTTGAAACTACCGACGGAGGAGGCTTTCGCGAATCGAAACGAACAATTCGACTGCCGGATCCGCGGCGGCGAACGTAATCAAAGAGCATGTAGGCGCCCAGCGCGACCAGAGCAACCGGGAGCATCTGACGAACCGGGAGCTGGACACCGAGGAGAGTGTGAAGCAAGAAGAGTGTGCCGATTACAATCAGCGTTATGCCCCAGGCGAAAGGGTTTCCATATAGTCTTCGAGTAATAACGTCCTCTTCAGTGTCAGGGCTGAGACCGGCGCGCATCAATTGCGCTGTCCGACATGAATCAACAGCCGCAAAAAGCCATGTGCCAAGAACGCCCAGAATGAAGAAATGGACTCCCTGAGTGAGCACCGCCATCTGAAAGAAACTAGCGAAAATCGCAAAGTGGACAATCGCCTTCGCCGTCTGACCGTTGTAGGCGGCACCCAATCCAGGGACGAAAGACAACAGCGTAGCTACAAAAGGCGAGCTGTTGCGATAGCTGGCCGGGGACGTTGACGATTGAGACTCCTGCCGCAGCAACTCTACGCCTGCGACAATACAATCCTGGCAAAACGGAAAGCCACGAATTCGATGGTCACAAGCCGAACACAACTGTCGTGCGCATTGATTACATTGCACAACGGAAGCATTCTTCGCATGGTAAGAGCAATACAACATTTCTAGTTCACGTCTTCAGTCAATTCAAGGCTTATTCTGTTGGTTGCCGGGGGCAACACTCTGTTTCGGTTGTGGCTTTTGTGGGCTACCCTGATTTTGTTGGGGCGCAGGTGGAGCTTCCTGTCGCTGTCCACCAACAAGTTGCTTCAGACCGTCGGTAATCGTTTTAATTCGACCATTCGAACCGGCACTCTGTTCCGCCAATTGAAGACTAGCGCTGTAAACACCGCTGATCGAGCCGTCAGCAGATACGGTGTTGGTTAGCACAAATACCGCTACGAGCAACATCGTCGCCACGGTGGCAAGCTGTGGAGAAACAATTGGGTCGAGCCAAACTCTCAACCATGAAGCGAGCCGCTGACCATAAGATGCACGAATCTCTCGAGCAAGCACGGTCTGAGAAGTCGCTTGTAGGATTCTTTCATTCAGCCCCACCGGTATCGGTTGATCTTCACCAAGATAGTAGTAGCAGGTACCGATCGCCCGCACTACCTGACCGGGGAGTTCAGTACAACGTTCACAAAGAACGGCATGACGCTCCCAACGGTGATAAAGCGAAGCCGGTAGAAATCCGTCAAGATAATCTGTCAGATACTCTTCAAAGTCCTCGCAGGTCATTGCCGTTTCCGGCATCGTGCTCAGCAGTATCCGCGCCTCCAGGTCCCGAGGGGCCGGCAACGCGCTGGCGGCGCGACACGCCTGCATTGTGGTTTTTACTTCGCTCAGAATCTCGTGACACAACGGGCACCGCAGAGCATGCTCCGCAAAAGTCTTGTGCACTTCCGGCTCCAGCACGCCGTCGAGGTAATCCGTCAGTCGATTCTCAAAATCATCACACAGCATTACGTTTCTCTTTCCCGCCCCTCGTCCCTCTTCGAATTAATCTGTCCTGCGCTCCCGCTGCAAAACAGCCCCAATGACTCTAGACTTCGCTAACGGCCAGCACTTTCATGCGCCTTAAGATCTTCGCTAACTCAATCCGCCCGCGATTTATTCGCGACTTCACCGTTCCTTCAGGTATCTGCAAAAGATCCACTATCTCCTGGTAACTCAATTCTTCGATATCTCTAAGTATTACGCAGGTTCGCAGGTCTGCTGACAGCTTATCGATTCCGGCCTGTACTTGCGCCCCAAGTTCGCGACGCTCCATCTCCTGTTGAACCGACCGAGAAACCGTATGGAGATGATAGGTGTGATCTGCAAGGTCGTCGGCCTGGTTATCGTGTGGCGTGCGTTGTCGTTTTCGGTAATCGTCGATAATCAGATTACGCGCTAACCTCATCAACCAGTTTTGCAGGTCACCCTGTTTCGCATCGTATTGATCCAGAGATTTATAGACTCTGACGAAAACTTCCTGAGTCAGGTCCTCGGCGGTATCTACTCGCGAAGTGAACCGATACGCCAAATTGTAGATTCTCCGGGAGTAGGTATGAACAATCTCCTCCCAAGCCGCCCCGTCACCTGAGCGACACTTACGAACCAGTTCGGCTCCTTCGTTGGCAGCCAAAGCTCTTGCAGCCCCCACTTTTTTTCTCCGCCCGACTAGTTTATTTTCCACTGCGCGGTCTGCAGTTCCCTTGCTCAGGCGGAATTACGATTCGCGGAAAGGGAAAGTTCCGGCAAAGCCACGTTGCCGGAGAGGTTTCGCTCTGAGTCCCACTGATTCTCTCAGAACAGCATTTAATTGCCGCTTCTTGCTCCATGATATGAACTGTAGTAGCCTTCCCGCGCGGCCCAATATCTTGTGGTTCACTTTCTTGCAAGTCAAGCACTTTACAAATCCTTGAAGTCTAACACCCGCAAATACGTTGAGTTTGGAGCACTTTCGCTCCTCGCCGTGGCCATTTTCTGGTGGTTCGGTAGGCACCTGGACTGGGCAGAAGTGCGGGTGGCTGTGGCTGACGCAAATGGCTATCTGCTTGGGTTGGCCATGCTGGTAGTGAGTCTGTCGTTTCTGATGCGCGCCAAGCGCTGGGGTGCGCTGCTCGCTCCCCTTTGTCCCGCCGGACTGCGAGATCTCTTTATTGCCACCACGGTCGGCTTTGGCGCCGTCTTCATATTGGGAAGAATGGGTGAGGTTGTCCGTCCAGTGGTCTTGACCATGCGCGACCCGGTCATCCGGCCGAGCGCGTCGTTTGTAACGATCATGGTCGAACGAATATACGACCTCTTGGCCGTTATCGTGTTGTTTGCCGCAAATCTCCTCTGGATTAATCCCCCTGCAAATCTGGCCATTGAGTTTGGTCGCGTGCGAGTAGCCGGCATCGTCCTGCTGATCGTGATGCTCGCAGGCGTGTTCGTGCTTACGGAGTTTAGAAAAAGATCACAACGCGCGATTACCCTGATTTCCGGGGTACTTGAAGGTCGCCGTTTCGTTCCGCCTCGGCTCAGCCGGGCGATCGTGAGCGTCGTTGAACAACTGGCAAGGGCGTTGAGAGTGTTGGTAAACACTCGCGAACTGGCTATCACTATGGGTTGGACTGCCCTGGTGTGGCTGACAATCACGGTGGGCAACCTGCTGATCTTTCGGGCCTTCGGGCTTCCTTTCGGCATGACTGAAACTATATTTGTGATGGGCTGGGCATTGGTTGGCTCATTAGTGCCAACCCCCGGTGGAGCGGCCGGCGCTTTTCACGCCGCCACGGCCGCTGCGCTGATTTTTCTTGGCGTAACCCGAGAGAAGGCGGCGGCAGTTTCCATCGTGATGCATTTGGTCGATTTCAGCCCAGCCTTGTTTTTAGGGCTTTATTATTTGCTCCGGGGTGATATCAGCCTGGCTAGGTTGCGTTCGCGTACATCGGCCGAGGCGGTCGAACATGCAGTTGAAGATCAAAGCGTGATGCCGGATGAAAGATTAGGGCAAAGCCCGTTGGAAGCGGCGGCGGCAAGGGATTAATCTTTTAGCTCGCGGAATCGGAATCCAGTCTCTGAGGTCAATGCGATGAAATGTCCATTTTGCGGTTATCTTGAAGACAAGGTAGTTGATTCCCGAGAGTCTCGCGAAGGTGAGGCCATTCGGCGACGGCGGGAATGTCTTCGGTGCGAACGCAGGTTCACCTCTTACGAGCGCATCGATGAGATTCCCTACATGGTTATTAAGAAGGACGGACGGCGTGAGCCTTTTGATCGCAATAAGATAATGGCTGGTTTGCTACGCGCCTGCGAAAAGCGTCCGGTGCCGTCCTCAAAGCTCGACTCGATTGTTAATGCGATAGAAAAGTATGTTCAAGAGTCGTCCGAGCGAGAACGGCCAACCAGCAAAATTGGTGAAATGATCATGCGCCGCCTAAAAGAACTAGACAAGGTCGCGTACGTCAGGTTCGCATCAGTGTATCTTGAGTTTGAAGACGTGTCGGAGTTTATGACTGAACTAAAACATCTGGTGCAGCGTCGAACCGGGACTGCGGGCAGTAAGAAGGGTTGAAGGTAGGGCAAATGGTAGTCGGGGAAATTGCGTTAACGAGTCTGAGACAGAGTCGTCTCTTCCGACGAGAGTTATTCGACAGGATTGACGGCATCAACCAGATTAGCGGATTGATATCGATTCCACTTGAGTGTCATCTGGTGAATTCGGTTAATCCCGTCTATCGATCGTGTTACTGAATGATTAAACCAGCTCGCGCAACAGGCCTGGAACGACTTGAACTGCAGCGTCTACGCGACCGCGTTGGCCGATTGTTTGCTGCCCTACAGGAAGCCACCGTGGCTGAGGATCCACTCGCTTCCGAAACCTGGGCGCCACCGGTTGACCTTTGTGAGACTAAAGACTCGATTGTGCTACGAGTGGAACTTCCGGGTTTGGCTGCTGAGCATATTAAGATTGGTGCTACTAATACCCAGCTAAGAATCTGGGGGGAGAAAAAACGGAGCAAGCCGCGCAATCGAATACTCACCCATCTTTGTTCTGAGCGCAGCTACGGTAGGTTTAGCCGGATCGTGCCGCTGCGCTGGTCGGTGAGCGTTCAGGAGGCAACCGCCGAACTGGGTAATGGAATCCTGACAGTATGTCTTCCTAAGATCGAGGATCGGCGAGGAGTAGAGTTCAAGATCGAAGTTAAAGAGATAAGCTACGAGTAGGGTAGCCGGTTAGCGATAATCAAAACTGGGTAAACCGAACTAACAGTAATCATGGCAATCATCAAAGAAACAGAAGTAACCGAAGACGTTGAAGTGGCGGACAACGGGCAAGAGCTCCAAATTCCAAACGATCTGCCGGTGTTGCCGCTTCGCGACATTGTGATCTATCCCTTCATGATCGTGCCGCTCTTCGTTTCTCGCGAGAAATCGATCAGAGCGGTTGATGAGGCGCTCGGTGAGAACCGAATGATCCTGCTCGCCTCGCAAAGAGATCTGGACAAGGAAGAACCGACCGCCGACGATCTGTACAAAGTCGGAACCGCTGCCGTGATTATGCGCATGCTGAAGTTGCCGGACGGCCGCATCAGAATCCTGGTGCAGGGACTTGCCCGGGCTGAAATCGAATCCGTTGACACTACCGGTCCGTTTATTCGCGCGCGCGTCCAGGTGGTTAAGGAGATTTTACCTCCCGAGCGGTCACTTGAAGTCGAGGCGTTGGTCCGAAACGTCCGGGCGTCGATGGAGAAAGCCATCAACCTGGGCAAGAACATTTCACCTGAGGTGATGGCGATCATTGCCAACCTCGATGACGCCGGGCGGCTGGCCGATCTTTCCGCGTCCAACCTTGAACTCAAGGTTGAAGATGCGCAGTCCGTGCTGGATATCGCAGATACCACCGTGCGCTTGCGCCGCGTCAATGAGCTATTGAATAAAGAGATTGAGGTCTTAACGGTCCAGCAGGAGATCAATACCCAGGCTCGGGCCGACATTGATCGGTCACAGCGCGAGTTTTACCTGCGCCAGCAGATGAAGGCCATTCAGAGTGAGTTGGGCGAAGGTAACGAGCTGGCTGAAGAAGTAGCCCAGTTTAGAGAGAAGATTGAAACCGCCAACATGCCTAAGCCTGCTGAAGACGAAGCGCTGCGGCAGCTGAAGAAACTCGAGCGCATGCATCCGGACGCCGCCGAAACGGCCACGCTGCGAAACTGGATGGAGATCATGACCGATCTGCCGTGGTCTAAAGCTTCGACTGACAATCTGGATCTTCAAAAAGCCGAGCGCATCTTGAACGAAGATCATTACGGTTTGGAAAAAGTTAAAGATCGAATCCTTGAAGCGCTCGCCGTGCGCAAGCTGAAGGAGAAACCCAAGGGGCCAATCCTTTGTTTGGTCGGCCCTCCCGGGGTGGGCAAAACCTCGCTCGGGAGATCCATTGCCCGGGCCCTCGATCGCAAGTTTATGAGATTGTCACTCGGTGGAGTTCACGATGAAGCGGAAATTCGCGGACATCGAAGAACCTATGTGGGTGCTATGCCGGGTCGGGTGATTCAATCCCTCCAACAAGCGGGCACCAATAATCCGCTGATCATGCTCGATGAGATCGACAAAGTTGGCGCAGACTTCCGGGGTGATCCGTCCTCCGCTTTGCTCGAGGTCCTTGATCCGGAACAGAACAACAGCTTCCGCGATAACTATCTCGGCGTAACCTTCGATTTGTCGAACGTCATCTTTATGACCACCGCAAATGTGTTGGATACGATTCAACCACCGCTACGGGATCGCATGGAAGTGATCCGACTGGCGGGTTATACCGAGGAAGAGAAGCGCGAGATTGCCCGCCGGCACCTTTTGCCAAAACAGATGGAAGAGAACGGTGTCACCTCGAAAGATGTGCACATCTCCAAAACAGCGTTGACCGCAATCATTCAGCAGTACACGCAGGAAGCCGGGTTGCGGCAGTTAGAGCGAGAGATTGGCAGAATCTGTCGCAAGATCGCGCGGCGAATCGCCGAAGGTCAACAAGGTTCGATCCGAGTTTCCGGCAAGAACATCCATGAGTTTCTGGGCGCGCCCAAGATCATTCCCGATGAAGTGCTCAAGAAGGATCAAGTAGGCGTGGCCACGGGACTGGCCTGGACCGCGGTCGGAGGAGACGTGCTCTTTATCGAGGCGCTCAAGATGAAAGGCAAAGGCAACCTGGTACTAACCGGCCAGCTGGGCGAGGTCATGCGAGAGTCGGCCCAGGCTGCATACTCCTATGCTAAGTCGCGCGCGAAAGAGCTGGAAATCAACGAAGAAGATTTCGCTAACTATGATCTGCACATTCATATTCCTGAAGGTGCAATCCCTAAGGACGGACCCTCGGCTGGAATTACGCTGGCGACCGCGATGGTCTCCGCCCTCTCGGCGCGACCGATCCGCAAAGACGTCGCGATGACCGGTGAAATCACGCTGCGCGGAAACGTGTTGCCGGTAGGCGGAGTAAAAGAAAAAGTACTCGCCGCCCGTCGTGCGCGAGTTTCCACCATCATCCTGCCGCAACAGAATCGCCGCGACATGGACGAGGTGCCCAAGGAACTCTTCAAAGACATTCGCTTCGTTTTTGTAGACAACATGCGCCAGGTTTTTCGCGAGGCATTGAAAGACAAGGTTGTTCCGCCGGTTACGTCGGGCACGCGGCCGCAACGTATGCCTCAAGCGGCCAGTCCGCGCGTGGTCTGATCGGTAACAGGCATAGAATTACGTTCGTTTAGAGGTGGGCACCGCCCACCGGTGCGCCGGGGACGGAACTATTCAGATACATAATGAACCAGTGAATATCTAGCGAGGCTCCTGCCCCAGACCGACGAGACGTACGTTTGTATCTTGGCCGCGGATTCACGCGGATAAACATGGATCGGAAATAGAACAAGAGAACTCTTCGTCTCTAAGCTTGGTTCTGCGGCTTTGCCGCTTTCCGTGCGGTGAGGCTCCGCCTCACCGGCACCTCTATTTATTTTGAGGCTATGCCTCCGCGCGACATCAGCATCTGGGTGTAGGAATTATTCGGCCGGTCCACCCATTAGAAGCGGACGCATTATCCTGCTGATCGTGCCCATGGCCAAAACATCGTCGGTGCCGTGACACGCGGCGTTCGCGCTCAATAATCACGTTCGTTTAGAGGTGGGCACCGCCCACCGGTGCGCCGTTGAAGACACGAGTCGGATACATAATCAACCTTGTGAACATCTAGTTGCATGGTTTCACCTACGCCGTCCCGGTGGGCGGTGCCCGCCTCTAAACAGACGAATGACTATTTCGCTCCCGTTTTTATCCAGGCGACGCTATCGCTCTTGAGTGTGCGCTTCGGTGCGTCTCGGGATAAGAGCGCAGGCATCCCTGCCTGCTCTTTGCGACCTCATTTGCCTGTTCCCACATCTCCAGAGTACAGTTTGCGTCGAACCCTTTCACCCGGTTTTGATTCAGGCCCGTGCGATGCCTGGTCCACGCGTCAAACCTAACGCGAGTCAGACATCTTCACTTTCTCCGGTCCAACGCCTGAATCGC
>JANNJZ010000105.1:0-2834 GCA_031396065.1 Pyrinomonadaceae bacterium
TTGGGCCTGAGCCCTACGGAGGCAATCCGCATTTTTTATACACAGATTACGTTGAAGAAGGGGCTTCCCTTTGAAGTTGCCATTCCAAACGCCACGACTCGGAAGGCTCTTCAGGATTCCGAAAAGGGAGTCAATCTCACCGAATACGACAGTGCCGAAAGTCTTTTTGAAAGCTGGAATAAGTGAAATCGATTTTCGAGACCAGTCAGTTCAGGAAAGACCTCAAAAAACTAAAAAAGAGAGGCAAAGACCTTCAAAAGCTAAAAGAAGTAGTCCGACAGATCGCGAGCGGTGGACCACTTGACGCAAGGCATCGCGATCACGCATTGATTGGATCATTGCGCGGGTCGAGAGATTGTCACGTTGAACCTGACTGGTTGCTCATTTACCGGAATGACGAAGGATCGCTCTATCTTGAAAGGACTGGCACGCACAGTGATTTGTTTAATAAATAAAGTCCCAACGGGCCGGTGCAGCTAATCCCCATGCCTTCGGCACTTTTGTCATGCCTCCTGCTTGCGCAGGAGATCATGCCAAAAGCAAATGGGGATACCTGACCGAGGACGTTGATATGGCTGCGGTTTTGTCAATAGGCAAAATGATTCACTGGACAGTTTTTTCATAACTTTCCTTAGCAACCGGAAGTGAAAGCAAGTGGGAGGCGGAGGAGCGGGCGGGGTGATTTAGTTCCCGGCGGTTTATATGCTGATATTCGTAGGCCTTAGCATCGTTTCCGATGCCACTACATTTTTTTAGTTCACCGCGGCTCTCTCCTCATTCTCGGACCGCGTGCTCGTTGCCGCATCGCTGCGGCACCTTAACGCATAACGTCCCTCGAGGGCTGGCCGACCGTGCTCCTTCCGCCTCGCATTTGCTTTCGTGTTCCGTGTCTGTGGTTTAGTGTGATTCCTCCTTTCGGAGCAGTAGCTCCTTGCTGTTCCCCCTAGAGGAGGGGTGCGGGGAACCGTGGTTCCCTGCGTCGAAATAGATTCCGGCCGACAGGCCGCATATTATTGGGCGCTGGCAACCTTGGTGTAGCAGGGAAGTCCGCGCAAGAGTTCCCACAGGAAGCCGGTGAGTTCCCGGGCGACGGCGATGACTGCCTTGTTGCGATGGAGTTTGCGCCCCATGAGTTTTTTGAACCGCGAGTGCAAACGGTTCTGCGCCCTCCAACTCACTGCCTTCACCTCCTGGCTTTGCCCGTTCTGGCGCATGGAAAGTCCCTTGCTGACCTTCGGCGCAGTGGCGTAGTGCTGGGCGCACTCGGTGAGCAGCCAGCGAGCGTGGGGGTTGCCACATTTGGTGATGGCTCCCTGGCGGCGCGACTCACTGCTGGTGGACTCGGTGGGCACAAGCCCGAGGTAGGCCATGAGTTGCCGGGGATGGGCGAACCGGTGGATGTTTCCCAACTCGCTCACCGTGATCATCGCGGCCACGATCTGAAAGCCTTTGAACGCCATGAGCGCCTCGACGGCGGGCCGCAATCGCCAGGCGGCAAGCAACTCCGTCATTGCCGCCTCGCAGCGGTTCACGCGCTCGTGGGCGGCATCAATGGCGCAAAGGTAATCCTCCAGGATCACTTTCATCGCCGGGTGCGGCAAAACCAGTTCGCGCAGGTAGCGCATATGGGCCGGGGTCCAGGTGCTCTTGCCCGTGTAGCGGAATCCGCTTCGAAGCAGGAACGCTTTGAGCCGGACCCGGGCGCGCCGCTTGTCGTCCACCGCATCGGTGCGGGCGCGGCACAGGTCGCGAATTGCCTCGTCGGTGGCCTCGGGCACATAGACCGGCGAGAGGTCGCCGGCGCGAAGCAGGCGGGCGAGCTTTTCCGCGTCGCGACGGTCGGTCTTGATCTTGTCGCCGGGTTTCTTGGGAATGAGCGAGGGGGCGACGACCGTGCAGTCGATCGCGAGCTGGTTGAGTCGCCGCGCGATCACGAACCCGCACGGCCCCGCTTCGTAGCAGACATGCAGCGCGCGCTCGCGGTCGCCCCGGATTCTTCGAAGAAGCTTTTCCAAGGCGTGCAGGTCGTTGGTGATCGTCCCCGCCTGGCGCACTTCCCCGTTGCGCCCTCCTTCGGCCACGGCGGCGGTGATCGTTTCTTTGTGGACATCGAGCCCGATGTAGATTTCAGTTTTGTTCATACGGTGTGCTTGCATGTTCGCGTTTCACTTGTTGATTCAGAACGAGTCTTCGCTCAATACGAAGTCGTTCTTGCGGATAGGCTCTCACGGGCAGCCCGCGTATTATGAACGGCAAACACACCACCTTTTTCAAGGCCGCGCTCGCCTCTTCAAAGCGGGTCCGCAGCCATAAAGTCTCGCAGATTATATGAGTGACTCCAAAGTCATCGGCTATTATTCAGTCAAGCCGCCTACGAATTGCTACTGCGATGGAGAGGCTCTGGTCGTAGCCGGATCACATGCCACAATGAAACGGATGCTTGCCATCGCAGGAATTTCTCACCCGAGTCTATACAAGATAATGAAAGCAAGATTTGGAGAAGTCTTGGCCGGAATGAAGCTTGGTGGCTCCTATGCGTTCGACGCCGAGTCCTACAAGAAGTTTGCGACACTTGCCAAAGACCATGGAATCCCTTGTGAGGATTTTGATTTTACTCCCTCCCAACCGAATGAGATAAAGCTCGCGACTGTTTCCCTCTAACAACCGTGAAATAATGCGAACAGACCAGTCCACCCAATCCCGTCCCTTCGGGACTTCTGGCATGGCTCCTGCGGATTCCGCTTCGCGGGCAGGAGCCATGCCAGAAGCAAGCGGTGATTCCTGACTGGGGACGTTAGCTAAGAAATATCACCCATGAAAACACACAACTCGAT
>JANNJZ010000113.1:0-20635 GCA_031396065.1 Pyrinomonadaceae bacterium
TCGTGCTTTATGACGGCCCGCGCACTGGAACAGATCAAGGCTGATCTTGCCTACTCAGCGGCTAACGTGAAGCTTTGCGGGATGAGCAGCGGAGTCGCCTACGGGGCGCTCGGTCCTACACACCATTCGATCGAAGATATCGCCTGGACGCGGGCGATCGCCGATCTGAAGGTGATCGTTCCGGCGGACCCTCTTGAGACGATGCAAGCCCTCCGCGCGATTTCCAGAATTGATGGGCCGGTCTTTCTCCGGGTGAGTCGGATGCCAACTCCTGCAGTTCATTCTGATGACTATGAATTTGAACTTGGCCGGGCTGCTCGTCTCCGCGACGGCACGGACCTCACGATGATCGCAACCGGCACAATGGTAGCCCGCGCGCTTGATGCTGCCGCGATACTGTCCAGCGAGGGCGTTGAAGCGCGGGTGTTGAATATGTCGTCCATCAAACCGATCGACCGCGATGCAATCGTCGATGCTGCAGTTGAAACCGGCCGAATCGTTACGATTGAGGAACACACAGTTTTCGGTGGGTTGGGAAGTGCCGTGACCGAAGTGGTCTGCGCTACCGAACCAGTTCCGGTGCGTATCCTCGGCATCCCCGGGGTCTTCGCCCCAACGGGGTCGCCCGAGTGGTTACTCGATTATTTCGGGTTGAACGCTGATGGAATTCGACAGGCAGCGCTGGAACTGATCGACGTGATGGTGGCCCAGTGATGCGCGAAGCCATCCTTGCTATTGACCAGGGCACCAGTAATACCAAAGTGCTTTTGATCGATCGCATGGGATCGGTGATTGCGCGAGCTTCAGTATCGCTGACGCAGTTTTATCCGCAGCCAGGATGGGTGGAACAAGATCCGACAGCAGTCTGGCGCAGCGTCCAGGGCGCAATTGACGACTGTCTCAAAGAACTAGACGACGTGAAGTTAATTGCGATTGCGATTAGCAACCAGCGAGAGACCGTGACTGCGTGGGACCGGCACACAGGAAAGTCTGTCGGACCCGCGATTGGGTGGCAATGCCGGCGAACCGCACCGATGTGCGAAGGATTGAAGGCTCGTCAGCTCGAGCACACCCTGCATAAAAAGACCGGCCTCGCCATCGATCCGCTTTTCGCGGGAACTAAGATGCGCTGGTTGATCGATAGCCTCGAGAGTGGCCCGCAACGCGCCGAACAAGGCGACCTCTGTTTAGGCACGATGGACAGTTGGGTGTTGTGGAACCTCACCGGCGGTTCAGTGCACGCTTGCGATGCCAGCAACGCCAGCCGTACCCAGATTTTTAATATCAACCGCCTTCAGTGGGACGAAGAATTGCTCGAAATCTTCGGAGTGCCACGAGCGGTCCTGCCGGAGGTGAAAGCGTCGTCCGCCATCTACGGTACCAGCGCTTCTTCCGGACGGATTCCTGAAGGAATACCAATCGCAACCTTGATAGGTGATTCGCATGCAGCGCTGTTTGGGCAGACTGGCTTTCGGCCTGGCACGATCAAAGCAACTTACGGCACCGGTTCGTCGCTGATGACACCGATCCCGAACGTCGTCCTCTCGAATCGTGGTCTGTCGACGACCATTGCCTGGGTGCGTGATGGCGAGGAACCGGTCTACGCGTTTGAGGGCAACATCCCAGTTACCGGCGCGGCCGTGCAATGGCTGGGCGAGTTCCTCGGCTTATCCGACCCAACGCGGGACCTGGCAGATCTGGCCGCGCGTGGCGAGCGGGCGGAAGGGCTCTATTTTGTGCCGGCATTTGTGGGTTTGGGCGCGCCACATTGGGATGGGACTGCTCGCGGTCTTATCACCGGTTTAACTCGGGGCACTTCGCCGGCGCATCTGGCTCGCGCGACGCTGGAAGCGATTGCTTTCCAGATTTGTGATGTCTTCGACGTCATGCAAGCAGAGGCCGGGCAAACGCTAGACCTGCTTCACGCTGACGGCGGAGCCAGCGGCAATGATCAGCTGATGCAACTCCAGGCGGACCTCCTTGGGTGCGCCGTCCTGCGCCACACGTCGTCTGACATATCGGCCATCGGAGCTGCCTACCTTGCCGGCCTGGCCGTTGGATTCTGGTCGTCTGAGGTGGAGATCGAGGGTCTTCATCGTTCATACGATCGGTTTGAGCCTCGCATCTCGGATTATGAACGGGGGGCATTGCGGGAAGGCTGGGAACAGGCGGTGGCGCGCGCACAGCATGTTAGTTAAGCTGGGGGCGTTTCGGAAAATTCCATCGCAAAGGAAGTTCATATGGCACGTGCTGACGAACTAAGACTAATGGTGAAGGTCGCCCGACTCTACTATGAAAAGGGCCAGGGCCAGACCGACATCTCTGGGCATCTGGATCTTTCTCAGTCCACTGTCTCTCGATTGCTTAAGCGCGCAAAGGATGAGCAGATCGTTCGCATCACACTTAACGTCCCGACCGGCTTCCATCCAGAGCTGGAGGAAGCGCTTGAAAGCGCTTACGGTCTGAAAGAGGCGATTGTTGTCGACGGTGATGACGACTCAGCAGTCATGCGCGATATTGGCGGAGCGGCCGCCTATTACCTTGAAACGACTCTTAAGCAAAGGGAGGTCATCGGCATTTCGTCGTGGAGTTCCACTCTGTTGGCCATGGTCGAGGCCATGTACCCCCGCCCCCGTCCAAGTGAAGCGGAGGTTATCCAGATCCTGGGTGGGTTAGGCAGTCCGGCCGCTGAAAAGCATGCGGCGCATCTGACCCGGAGGTTGGCGCAACTGGTCGGTGGTACTCCACAGTTTCTGCCCGCACCCGGAGTAGTTGGCTCCCTTGGGAGCAAGGCTGCCTTGCTTAAGGATCCATTCGTGCGCGAAGCCCTTGGCCGCTTTGATCATGTAACTCTGGCGCTCGTAGGTATAGGTGATATTCAGCCTTCACGGCTGCTGGCCGACAGCGGCAACGTTTTCTCGCCGCGCGAATTGAAGTCGCTGCAAAAACAAGGCGCGGTCGGTGATGTCTGTTTGCGATTCTTCGACGCCGCAGGTGCTTTAGTTACGTCGCCTCTCAACCAACGGGTCATCGGCATGGATCTGGATCAGTTGCGCCGCGTGAAGCGCAGCGTGGGCGTGGCCGGAGGTCAGCGAAAACGAGTGGCAATTTTGGGTGCGCTCAAAGGTCGCTGGATTAACGTATTAATTACCGATCGATCTACCGCCGAATGGCTGGTCCGTCAGGGCGATTCAGTGAACGCGCGCGTCCCGCGGAAGAAGCCAAAGTAAGGAGAACTCATGAAACTGAAGACGGCACTCATTCTCAGTCTAATGCTGACGCTGACCTGGAGCGGCTGTGGCACCTCCAGTCCATCTGGCGGAAATCAGGGCCCGACTAGTTCCGGGAAAGGAAAGGTGGCCGTGGTGGTTTCCACCTTGAACAACCCCTGGTTTGTGGTTCTGAGTAACGCCGCCAAAGCACGCGCCGAGCAACTTGGGTATGAAGCCGTCATTTTTGATTCGCAGAATGACCCCGCCAAGGAGGCAGCCCACTTCGAGAACATCGTCGCTGGCCGGTACCAGGCGATCTTGTTTAACCCCACAGACGCTAACGGCTCCGTTGCCAATGCTAAGAAGGCGATGGCCGCGAGCATCCCTGTGTTCTGCATGGATCGTGAGATCAATTCGACGGATGCTGCGGTCGCGCAGATCCTCTCCGACAGCTATTCGGGTTGTGTGGCGCTGGGCAAGTTTTTTGTCGACCAGTTCAAAGGAAAAGCGGAAGTGAAGTATGCCGAACTTCTTGGATTGGTGGGCGACAACAATACTTTTAACCGCTCGCAGGGATTTCACAGCGTGGTGGATCGCAAATCCGAGTTCAAAATGGTGGCCCAACAGAGTGCCGACTTTGATCGTACAAAAGCCTTAGAGGTGATGGAAACCATACTCCAAGCACACCCAGACCTCGACGCTGTTTTTTGTGGCAACGATGCAATGGCGATGGGTGCGTATCAGGCGCTGGTGGCAGCAGGCAAGGCTGAACGGGTGAAGGTGTTTGGCTTTGACGGCGCCGACGATGTGATCAAATTGATTTCCGAGAAAAAGATTGCCGCAACTGCCATGCAGTTTCCGAAGGTGATGGCCAAGACTGCGGCTGATCTGGCCGACCAATACCTCGGCGGCGCGCGCGACATGGCCAGGAAGATTCCAGTCGCGGTGGAGGTGGTCCACGGCAAGAACGTTGCGGACTATGGCGACTTCGGAAGAAAAGCCGACAAGTAGCGAGGATCTTATGAGAATTCTCGTAGCGAGCCTTCTTTATTTTCGAAGTCGACTCCAGCATCCGGCGCTACCGAGACTGTGTGAAAAGCCAGATCATGCCGCACATCAACCAGCGTTAGAAGTACGCTGAAAGCGTTGGCTAATTTCAGCCCAGGGTTTGCTTTGAAACCCTGGGGGGCCAAGTGCCTCGATAGATTCTTCGCAACTCTGAAGGAGTTGCGTTGCTATTCGCTAAACGTAAAGCCCTCGCAACTCCTTCAGAGTTGCGAAAAATCTCTTGCGCGTCTTTGACCCCAGGGTTTCAGAGCAAACCCTGGGCTGAAATTACCCAACGCCTTCAGCGTTATTCGTCGCAACTTGAGTTTTCAAACAGCCTCTACCGCGCTCGGTTCTATAGGTCGCTGATTGACCCACTGCCTGGCGCCGACAAGGACATTTAAAGATTGATATGCCGGAAGCAAAAACCAAATCTCTAAATCCGCAACCTGCAATCCGCAATCTGAAATTGAGGCGGCGAGTGATGCTCGTTGGACTTGTGAGTTTCTGCGCTGTCTTACTCTACGTCTTTCCTCCGTTTCGGGTCGTCTCGCTCGAGACAGCGACACGAAAGACGGAAGCAGAACGTTTTAATCCCAAAGACTTTGTTGAGCGCTTCTGGAATGACCGACTCTTGAAATCACTGGATCAGGCTGTGGATGCCGGTACGCTGCTTCCGGCCATTAAGCAGGACCCGCAAAGTGCCAGACGACAGTATGGCCGCCAGCTCGGACTCGGCAACATCTATTACTATTTCGTGGAGGGCCGAGCCCGAGTGGTTGCCATTACACCGGACGCGATTTCGCTCAGCCTGTCCGAAGCGAGCTCAAAGCCCGATCTACTTCTGGTGGTCGGGAATATCTCCGGCAACGCGGTGCGCGATGGTACCGGTCTGATCAACGTAAATGACTTTCCCAACTCCCAGGAGTTTAATCAAATCTCCGCCGAACTAAACCGACGGATCGAAACCATCGTATTGCCTGAACTGCGTCAAAAGATATTTGTGGGAACCAACGTCGCTTTCGTTGGCTGTGCCGAGATCCAGGATGAAGCATCCGATCTCCAGCCGATCCGTTTGATCCCGATTCAGGTGCAGATTCGATAATCCATCCGAAGATCCTACCAGGAGCAAAGTGCGCACACAGACGAACGGAATTATTCTCGAAGCGCGAGGAGTGGTGAAATCATTCCCCGGCGTCATAGCGCTGGGGGGAGTTGACCTTCAGATTCGGTGTGGGCAGTTGACCGCCCTGGTGGGCGAGAATGGCGCAGGGAAGTCCACCTTGATGAACATCCTCGCCGGTGTCTTCCAGCCTAGTGCCGGTGAGCTCTTATTCGATGGCGAGGCAGTATCGTTTGCTGACACCCGGGAAGCTCAGGAACGCGGCATCGCCATAGTTTTCCAGGAGTTGAATCTTTTCCCTTATTTGAGCGTGGCTGAGAACATCTTTCTCGGCCGCGAACCTCTTAATCGGTTTGGTTTCATTGATTACGGGCAGATGAATCGAATGGCGACCGAGCTGTTGTATCGCCTTCGTCTCCAGATTGACCCGCGCACGCTGATGACCAACCTTAGAGTGGGTCAGCGACAGATGGTAGAGATCGCTAAGGTGCTCTTTCACAATCCACGCGTCATCATCATGGACGAGCCAACCTCGGCCCTGAGCGAGCGCGAAATAGAGACATTGTTTGAATTGATAAGAGATCTACGCGAGCAGGACGTGGCGATTGTTTACATCACCCACAAACTCGACGAGTTATTCCAAATCGGGGATTACGTGACGGTCTTGCGCGACGGGCGCGTGGTTGGTTCCGGCAGGCTGGACAATTTCGATCACGATGAGCTGGTCCGACTGATGGTCGGGCGCGCGTTAGGAGATTTCCACCGTAGGGTAGAGGCCGATAAGCGACAGGAGGTCTTCAGAGCAGAGGAGGTTACCCTCATGCATCCGGAACGCCGCGGCGACTTCCTGGTGAAAGATGTCAGCCTCAGCGTCAAGCATGGCGAGGTGTTGGGGATCTTCGGTCTGATCGGGGCGGGCCGAACCGAATTGCTTGAGACGATCTTCGGACTGCATCCGAAGAAGTCTAGCGCGGCAGTATTCGTCGATGGCCGGCGGGTCACGATTCTTTCACCCAGTGAGGCCATTGCTGCCGGCATTGGGTTGGTACCCGAAGACCGCAGGCAGGAGGGTTTTATTCCACAGATGAGTGTGGGCGCGAACACCAGTCTCGCCAGTCTCGCACGAGCCGAGCGGTTTCTTTTCGTGAGTGATCGGCTCGAAGAACAGTACGTCAAAGGTTATTTAGAGAGGCTCCGCGTCAAAACCCCTTCGCTTCGTCAGTCAATCCAGAATCTGAGTGGCGGTAATCAACAAAAAGTTATCCTGGCAAAATGGCTGGCAACGCAACCTAAGGTGCTTCTGCTGGATGAACCTACTCGTGGGATCGATATCAATGCGAAGCGAGAAATCTACGAATTCATAGACGAGCTGGCGGAGAGCGGACTGGGCGTCGTCCTGGCTTCATCTGAGTTGCCGGAGATACTTGCCCTTTCCGATCGAATCATCGTCATGTGCGAGGGTCGAAAGACAGCCGAGTTTACACGCACGGAAGCTAGTGAGGAAATTATCATGAAGGCGGCCCTCCCGAAGAGATCCTAAAAGATCTCGGTGTGACTGTGTGGCGACGAGACGACGTTTACGGCCAAACTTGCAGGCTATGGGTCAAGTTGCCGAGACTGGGTCTACAGGGGTGCTGGGTATCAAACCGCAAAGCGGTTACGCCCTCCAGCCCCGGGTTGCCGTTTCGGCTACCCTGGGAAGCTAAGGCGTTGAGGCCCTACCGCAACGCGGTTGCGCCGTTCTGGATTCAGCCAGGAAGGGCCGCAACCGCCTTGCGGTTGGGTGATTATTTTTCATTCGTGATCCCAGGGTAGCCGCAGCGGCAACCCTGGGCTGGAGGACGCAACCGCGATGCGGTTAAGTGTCAAGCTGGAGTCATCGTTCGGGCAAACGTTCTACTAATGAATCTAAAGAACCCCCAAGCCGCTTCAATACTGTCCGGCAACGCTAAACAGATGCTGGCCCGCCTGCAGCCGCTGATCGCATTAGTGTTGATGGTTCTGGTAATCAGCCTACTGACCGATAAATTTTTCTCTGCGGAAAATGGTTGGAATATTCTCCGGCAGATATCGATCAACCTCTGCCTCTCGATCGGGATGACGATGATTATTCTGTCTGGCGGCATCGACCTTTCAGTAGGCGCTATCCTGGGGCTTTCGGGTGCTATGGCCGCTGGAGTACTCAAGAACGGAATCGCGGTACCCCAGTTTGATGTTCTCCTTCAGTTCACAGTATTCGGCGCCATTGCCGTCGCGCTACTAACGGGTCTTTTGCTCGGATTGATCAATGGAGTGGTTATCACACGATTTCGCGGGCCCCCATTTGTTGCCACGCTCGGCATGCTCAGTATCGCCCGTGGACTGACCATGCTTTGGACAGGCGGCTTCCCCGTTACAGGTCTCGGTCAAAGCTTTGCCGTGATCGGCACTGGCGTTCAGCTGGGCATCCCCATGCCGGTATGGATTTCAGCTGCGTTGGCGGGAATCTTTTTCGTGGTCGTGCGCAAAACCAGATTCGGTCGATATCTCTACGCTGTAGGCGGCAACGAACGTGCGGCGCTGCTGACAGGCTTACCGGTGAACCGCATAAAAATTGTGGTTTATGCTCTGGGTGGATTGCTCGCCGCGGTGGCGGGACTGATCGTGACAGCCCGCCTTGATTCCGCCCAGCCCAACGCGGGTCTCGGTTATGAATTGGATTCGATAGCCGCTGTAGTGATTGGCGGGACTTCGCTCTCAGGTGGTCGCGGATCAATTCTGGGGAGCGTCCTGGGGTGTTTGATCATCGGCGTCTTGAATAACGGACTCTTCCTTTTGGACGTTTCGCCTTTCTGGCAGCAGGTCGTCAAAGGCTTCGTCATCCTAGTGGCGGTTGCCATCGACAAGCTACAGGTCGCCGGCGACTAAGATAGGTTCATTTATCTGACAAGCGAATCAAAGGTTCGGAAAAGGATCGTGAGGGCGGCAAGGGAATGCCACGATTAAGAGAATCGGTGGGCGTCGAAGTCTTTGGCAGCATACCAGCGAACCATAATGGCGTAAATCGATACAAGCGTTAACACGCTTAGAGTAATAGTGCCTTGTCCTTGGTCCTTTGATTTGTGGACTGCGCGACCGAAGTGAGGACAAGTCGTTGCTAAGACCAGGTGTGTCACATCCTCGCGAGGACGCTGCCCATTCTATCTCGTGAAAATGAATCCGCCGCCCAAAACGAGGAGACTGTCGGCAAGGATTAATTACTACCGATGAGTACCGCCGCTTGCCTCATAAACCAATCCAAAAGCCGACTTTTGAGGCAAAGCCGTTAGAAGGAATCATGACCAATCCTAGAAAATAGCTGCCGCCGCTCCCGCCACTTGTCTCATCGATGAAATTGCAGAAGATATAGTAGTCGCCCTCTCGGGGTTTTCTAACGTCAAGCCCGGGAATAACCATCAAGCCAACAAGTTATTTTGTAGTAGGAAAGTGGCTGGATCTGAGGGAGCATCCCCAGGTTTGAGTGTCATTGCGCGAGATAACGCTTGGCCCTTAGGGAGAGAAGCGTTGCGAGATTTCCTTGATGATAGTGGTCTTTTCAGCCGTCGCTCGACAGCCTCGAAGTCAACGACGGCGGTGCCGTGCGCGATTTCTACCGAAGCGCGTGATTCTGGTCCATTCAGTGTTACTGTCCGGGAAATGATCTCGCTAAGAGTCTGCAAGGAGCTTGATATTCCGTGGCCAGGACGCGGCTACAACGCCACTTTGTTACTCTGCAAAGGGTAACCATTCCTGCCTGTGTTCCTGACCTTGTCAACGTTCCCAACGTTCCAGGACTGGAGTGGGAGTCCAGGTGTGGTTTCTTGTTGTGTTCATGTCTACCGGATGGGCGACAGCGCTTTTGCTTGGTATACCAGTATCAAGCAGGAAAGCCTATGATATTTAGGTGACGTGGGCTACTCTGCTCATTTCCTTTTCTTAACGCCGCAACAAAACCGCTAAATCAAACGTCTTTAGTAATGAGAGTTCCAGAAGAACGGACATTGGAGGAGAAGCGAGTTGTCGAGACTTTCTTGAATGAAGGTACGGAGGAATCTTTCGTGCCCTTGTTCGCGGTCTTTTGTGTGCGTATCCGCCGCTTCTTCCTGCTTCAGGGGTTGGACAGTCACGTAGCGGAGGATTTGTCTCAAGAAGTATTCCTCAAGGTATACCGCAAGGCGCATGAGTTGCGGGACGCGGATCGCTTTTGTCCCTGGATGTATGCAATTGCGCGAAATGCGTTGATAAGTCATTGGCGGCAGCAGAAGACACGGATCGTCGAAACGGAACTCGAACGTTCGGATGGGGCAGAGACTGGTGTTTTCGTCAGTGAAACCGAGGGGATACCAAAGTTGCGACTGATGGAATGGTTAGAGGGATTGGAGACAGGGGAACGCGACCTGGTGATCCTTCGTTTTGTTGATGGACTTAGTTATAGAGAATTGGCCGTGGCACTGGATACGCCCGTCGGAACCATCAAGTGGCGTATCTCAGAAGTGAGACGAAAGCTGGCCTTGATTATCGATCCTTCTGGGAGCTTTAACCGGCAACAGAGGACTTCGCAGAAGCCTAGTTAGAATGGGAGCGATATTTTGAAACACGGGATCACGGAAGAAGAATGGGAAGATTATCTAGCCAACCAGAGTACTCAATATTCGCGTCAGCGGATCGATGCGCACCTGGTTGGGTGCTCCCAATGTTGGGAGCGTTACCAGGACGAGTCGCCGACGATACTGGCGTTGGCTGCCGCCGCGAGAGAAGCAAAGGAAACTCTGGTAGTCTCTGATGAGCGATTGCGTTCTATGCTGGCGGTAGTCATGGCTAACGCGCGAGGCTTTGGGGAGGTTTCGACCACAACCGACGAAATTCGCAGCGGACTGCATTTCCTACGTACGATTTTAGATCCAGTCTTCGGGCCGAATGCTGCTCAGTGTGCGATGGTGTTAGCAGCTAACGGATCAGCGTCCCACCCGCTCGAGCGGATGACGGCCCAAAGCTGGAACGCTTTTGTGGAACGGCTAGCGACTCTTATTTCGATTATCTGCGGCGATGTTTTTGCCGGCCTAATCCGCGAGCAAGGGCAACTTGCCTCTGCCGGCCTCTAAATTCAGCTTTGAATGACAGCACGTCAAAAAGGGCGATCTGAGTGAAACTCAATTTGCAAGGAATCGAAAGGCGTCTCACCCCCAGGGTTGTGAAGATGATAGTAGCGGGCGAGGTGCTCTTGCTCGCGAGTCTGATCATCCTGGCAAAAGTTGGCCTTATCTCGCGTCGCGGCCAACTTGCGTGGGTATTAGCCCTGCCCTTCGGTCTCCTGGCGCGGGGCATTGCGTTCAAGCTTTATGTAGCGGTCGCGGATGAATATCGCCACGCGCGTTTGTCGCGGCTGGTTTGGTTGGCGTTTGCCCTCAATGCGGCGGTGCTGTTCGTTCGCGGGTTGGTCTGCAATGACATCATTGCCGGATTGACCGACGACTACTATCACACCCCTCTGAGAGGATTGCTAAACCACCTCTTTAGCGTCCCGGCAAGTATTCTCTTGTTATCGGGCCTGGTGGGAATGTTGCAGTCATACAGGAACGCGGGCCTCGGGACAAAACTTACCCGGCGGGATTACGTGTTGATCGGAACTTTGCTGGCCCTGCTTGGCTGGTTGCTCATCTTTCATGAGAATCTGGAGGAAGGTCACTCTCCCTGGACCATAAACAGAATACTGCAACCGGTCGACCTCACTCTCCTGGCCGCAGCTTCAGTCGTAAGCATCGTGCTGCATCGCTATACCGTAGTCATGCAGGGCGGCAAAATGGCGATTGTTTTGCGCTGGCTGGTCCTCTATGGAGCGCTAACGGGTTTTCTCGTACTGATGATCCAGGTTGTCTTACCTATCATTCAGCCGGTGGTCCCTTTTGACGCCACCCCGCTCAAGTACCTATGGGTTTTGGTCCCCTGGTTTACTACGCTGGCAGCAGCAACGCGTGCCGAAATGACTGCTGAAGTTATGGCACGCGTGGCAAAGCTCAAACAAACTGGGGGGCGACATGGAGTCGTCGTCCCAGCGCTGCGCGCCGAAGGTTCATCCTGAGTTTCGTTAATATTCCTCGCCTGCTAGTGTCCCGTCTCTAAAGTTCGAATAACAAATGCGGCGGTTCGAGGCGGTGCCTCGGCGGGGCGGCCTGCTTTAGGTCCGAAGGACCGGCATTCAATAGCCACGTTTGCCACCCCAGCGGGGCTGCCCCGCCGGGGACCCCGGTCCGTGAGGGCGTGGATCAAGAATCGCGAAGAGAATGAGCGCCGCAGGTGCGGAACAATTTACTTTCCGCAGTTCAACCAGTGCCGGCCCTTCGGGTCTCCGGCATTACGGAACTTGCCTTCCACGCCCTCACGGACCGGGGTCCCCGGCGGGGCAGCCCCGCTGGGGTGGCAAACGTGGCTATTAACTGCCGGTCCTTTGGACCTTCGGCCCAGATTTATTGATAGAACTTTAGAGTCAGGACACTAGGCACTCATCACTCACCCCATCGTTAACATTGCACAAAAAGAATTTTGTCCTCTGCCCCAACAAATCCCGAATTCAAAGCGTCTCTTTAAATTAGAGCATCTTTTCTTAGCCCAACAATTCAGAATTTCAGCACCTTCTTTCGTGAGCATGTAGCAAACCAGGGGTTATGCAGCGTTCGTGAGCAGGGACTCAGTCCGCTCATCAGATCGGCTGCCGTCATGCTCAGTGAGGCGTAGAGCCAAACCGGAAACTGGTTCCACGTCTGTTCCGCGAAACGCAGGGTTTACGCGCTTTTCGCACATCTCATTGGAGGATATAAGCATGAAACTCACTTCCAGACTCACCTTCGCGAGCACTGTGTTCACCTTGGCACTCGGTATGTGGTTGGCGCTCGCCTCACCACCCACGGCGAAGGCGCAGACTATCTTTGGTCGGATATCAGGAACGGTGACGGACTCCAATAAGGCTGTGTTGCCGAATGCTCAGGTGACGGTTACAAACGAGGCAACCAACTTTGCGCGAACCGTAAACACCGACGAGAACGGCTAATACGTGATCACGAATCTGCAGGCTGGCACCTACACAGTAGCGGTCCAGCAGGCCGGTTTCAAAAAAGCCGTCAGCACAGACAACGCCCTGGTTGCCGACGGCCGCTTAACTGTTGATGTCGGGCTGGAGACCGGTCTGGTTACAGAGTCAGTAGAAATCACGGCGTCGACCGTGGGTGAGACGGTGAACATTACCTCAGGCGAAATCGCGCGGGTGATTGACCAGGAACAGGTGCAGAATCTGGCGCTGAACGCGCGCAATTTCATGAACCTGACGCAACTAATCCCCGGCTCCATTCAACTTGATGATAATCAACTTGCGTTGACGACCAGTCTTAACGTAAACGGCGCTCAAGCCATCAACGGCAATCGCACCAATACCACCAGCATCAACGTGGATGGCGGCAACAACCTGGATTCCGGCAGCAACAACAGCATCATCAATAATGTCGGCATTGATTTCATCCAGGAAGTGAAAATCCAGACTTCTAACTTCTCTTCGGAGTATGGGCGCAATAGCGGTGCGGCAGTCAACGTGGTCACCCGCAGCGGCAGTAACGACTTTCACGGCAGCGGCTTTGAATTTATCCGCAACGACCGGCTCGATGCGCGCAACGCCTTCGCTCCACGCCGCGGCAAGTTACGCTTCAACGACTTCGGCTACGCCATCGGTGGACCGGTGACGATCCCCCGCGCCTATAGTGGGAAGGACAAGTTCTTCTTCTTCTTCGGACAGGAGTGGAAAAAGATTCGGCAGGACAGCCCCGTCAGTACCCAGACTCTACCGTCCAGCCGGGAATTGAACGGCGACTTCTCGATTCGCCTGAGAGGACCTGATGGCGTCGTCGGCACCGCCGATGACGGTGTGATTAGGGACCCAAACAACGCACTCGCCACCTGCGTCGGCCCAACCATCGCAGGCGGGGTGATAACCGTCCCAGCTGTGCGGATCGGGTGTTTCTCCGGCAACATCATTCCCACTGGCCGGATCACGGCTGACGGCAGAGCCATCGCGGACGTTTACCGGCAGATGTCAAAACTGGCCAGCTCCTACAACGACTCGCCGGTGGGCAGCAATACGACCTTTCAGCAACCTAACCCTTTCGAATACCGTCAGGATATTCTCCGTCTGGATTATCGGTTCAACGAGAAGCATAGTATTTATGGGCGCTACCTCCATGATAAGTACGACCTGATCGAACCCTTCGGGACGTTTATCGGCGGTGCCCTGCCCACGATTCCCACGAATCGTCTCCGCCCCGGCACCGGACTTCAGGTTTCTTACACCTGGCTGGTGGGCCCTGCCTTAGTTAATGAAGCTAAGATCAACGCGTCATGGAACGGGCAGCGCATCTTTCCCGCGGGCGAGACGTGGAAGCGAGCTACGTACGGCTTCGCTTATCAACAACTCTTCTCCGGAGGGCGTTTCGACAATAGCATCCCGCGCACCACGGTAAGCGGGTTTGGAGATTTCAACGGGGCGGCAACAGCGCTGCTGTCACCCACTACCGACATCACCTTTAGCGATAACATGACCCTCTCTCGTGGCAACCACACACTTAAATTTGGCGGGTTAGTTGTTCGCAACCGCAAGGACCAGAATGGGCGACCGCAGTATGCTGGTCAGGTTGACTTCAATCCGAGCGGCAATGGGAACTCGACGAGAAATGCTCTGGCTGACGCGTTGCTCGGAAACTTCCGCACCTACACTGAAACTGAGGACGACCCTATCGGTTTCTTCCGCTTCACGCAGTATGAGGGCTTCGTCTCAGATAGTTGGAGGGTGAATCACAAGCTTAGTCTTGAGCTCGGCTTGCGCTACCAATATGGCCTGCCGATCTACGTGCAGGCGAACAATATCGCGAACTTTGTCCCGGCGCTTTATAACCCTGCGCAGGCCGTCACTATTGCTTCCAATGGAACGATTGACACGACGCGCGGTGGCAATAGATTCAACGGGTTGATTCGGGCGGGAGCCGGAGTACCAGCTGAAGAACTCGGGCGCGTCACCGGCGGAGCCAGCGCTGGGGTGCTGGCAGTGCCGACCGGTGCTCCGCGTGGCCTATACTCCGCAAGCCACCTCTTTGCGCCTCGTTTCGGTTTCTCCTACTCGCCTTTTGACGATAACAAGACGTCCATCCGTGGCGGATTCGGCATCTTCTACGACCGGCCTGAAGGCAACATTATCTTCAGCTCGGTCAACCTCCCTCCGTTCCTGCGCTCAGAGCAGTTTGAGAACGGAAACTTGTCCAACATCAGGGGGGGCACGGCGTCCGCGGTGGCTCCCTTCGGCAATATTGTCGCCATTGACCCTGACCTGGATATCCCGCGCACGTACAGCTTCAGTCTGAGCGCGCAGCGCGAACTGCCCAGGGGTTTCTTCGGCGAAATAGCTTACGTTGGCAACCTCGGGAGAAAACTGCTGCGTCAGCCGGACATCAATCAGGTGCCGTTTGAAGTGCTGATCGCCAATAGCGCGCTCCCCGCTAACCAGCAGGTCACCACCAATGCGCTCCGCCCATTCAAAGGGTACACGTCCATCAGGCAGTTGCGCTCAGATGGCGAGTCGAATTACCACGCCATGCAAGTCTATATAGCGAAGCGCCGAGGCAATCTTTTGTTTACCGGCAGCTATACGTGGTCTAAATCGTTGGCCGACTCAAACGGTAACTTCGACAACCCTGAAGACGCTTTCAACAGAAGGTTCAGCTATGGGCCAACCAGCTTTGATCGGCGGCATGCCTTCGTCTCGACCTACACCTACAGCCTGCCTTTCTACCGCCGGGCCACCGGATTCAAGCGCGCTCTGCTGGGAGGGTATGAGATCAGCGGCATCACGCGTTTTCAGACTGGCGCGCTGTTAACGCCGACGGCCAATACTTCGACCGGCAACCGACGGGCTGATTACGTTGGCGGCGAAATCAATTCTTCTACTGATCCCTTGTTCTACTTCAACCGGGCCGCGTTCAGAGCCGCCCCGGATACCCGTCGCGGCAGCGCCGGTGTTGGCATCATCCAGGGTCCCGGTCTGCAGCTCTGGGACCTATCTGTACGGAAGAAATTCATCTTCTCCGAGAGTAAGAACTTGGAGTTGCGTGGTGATTTCTTCAACGCCTTCAACCGGGTCAACTTTCGCGGTCTTCCAACCAACTTGAACGATGGCGCTTACGGTCGGTTGAACAGTTCGGGGGTGGCTCGGAATATTCAGTTCGCTCTGAGATTCACTTTCTAGTGAACTGAAACTCTTATCGCGTGCGGGGAATACCTGGGTTTCTCGGCAGGCCGTGCGTTTTGAAGTGAACATTCTTGATGTTGGCGCGTCGCTAATCATAGCGATGCGCCAACATCTGCTTAATGAGTGAATGTTGGTTTGAGCGAATCACAGGCGGTGAGTTGATGACATTCGTTACTCGGAGATAATCATGACGATAAAAGTTGGGATGCTCCTGGCAGCCTTTTTTATTCTGATCGGAGCCGGTCAGGCTTACGGGCAGACCCCATTAATAACAAATATCGACGGTCGGCAGACGGTGAATCTCGGCGGGCGGTGGCAAACCATTATTGACCCCTATGAGACGGGTTATTACGATTATCGTTACCAACCGCGCAACGACGGGTATTTCAAAAACACGAAACCCCAGAGCCCGAGCGACCTGGTCGAATACGATTTTGATTCTTCGCCACAATTGGATGTGCCGGGCGACTGGAATTCGCAGGACGAGAGATTACTCTTCTACGAGGGCACTGTTTGGTATAAGAAATCCTTCGATTATCAGAAGAAAGCTCAAACTCGCTTGTTCGTACATTTTGGGGCGGCGAACTACCTGGCGGATGTCTATCTGAACGGCCAGAAACTCGGCCGTCACGAAGGCGGGTTCACGCCATTCAACTTCGAACTCACGAGTCTGGTTCGAGAGAAAGATAATTTCCTGGTCGTTAAAGTAGATAACAAACGTCGGAGCGACGCCGTGCCGACGCTTAACACCGATTGGTGGAATTACGGCGGTCTAACCCGCGAGGTCGTTCTCATTGAGGTGCCCGACACTTTCATCCAGGACTATTTTCTGCAACTGAAAAAGGGTTCAATGGATGAGATTGCCGGCTGGGTCAGAATCAACAACGCCACCGCGGGTAAAGCCATCACTATCGAAATACCAGAAGCGCGGGTGAAGCAGTCAGTCACAACTGATGCCAATGGTTATGCCCCGGTTAGCTTTAAGGCGCGCCTGGATCTCTGGTCGCCTGAGAATCCAAAGCTCTATGAAGTCAAACTGGCGACTGACGCCGATGCGGTCAGCGAGCGCATCGGTTTTCGTAGCTTAGAGACCCGCGGGCCCGACATTCTGCTTAACGGCAAGTCAATTTTTTTGCGTGGCATCTGCATCCACGAGGAATCGCCTCTGCGCGGCGGCCGCGCATTCAGTGAAGATGACGCGCGGATGCTGCTGACATGGGCCAAAGAGTTAGGCAGCAATTTCGTCCGGCTGGCCCACTACCCCCATAACGAGCGCATGACCAGACTGGCGGATCAGATGGGAATCATGGTCTGGTCCGAGATTCCGGTTTACTGGACCATTCTCTGGGACAACCCCGAAACCTTCGCGAATGCCAGGAACCAACTCGACGAAAGCATCACGCGGGACAAGAACAAAGCATCCGTCATCCTCTGGTCGGTCGCAAACGAAACGCCAGTCAGCGCAGCCCGCAACAAATTCCTGAAGGGCTTGATCGACCATGCCCGCTCGCTCGATCCTACGCGCCTCCTGACGGCTGCCAACGAGCGCCGCTATGCCGATCCAAACACTCAGGTGGTTGACGATCCTCTCGGGGAGTATCTCGATGTGCTCGGGTGTAATGAATATGTTGGCTGGTACGACGGTCTACCCGAGAAGGCTGACCGCCTGACCTGGAAGACGACGCTGAACAAGCCGCTAGTCATCAGCGAGTTCGGAGCGGACGCCCTCTTTGGTCACCATGGCGACAAAGGTGTGAGATGGACCGAAGAGTACCAGAGAGATCTGTACGAGCATCAGATTGCAATGCTTAAGAAGATTCCATCGCTCCGGGGGATAGCGCCGTGGATACTGACTGACTTCCGCTCGCCCCGCAGGCCATTGCCGCGGATACAGGATTTCTACAATCGCAAAGGGTTGATTTCTAGTCGTGGTGAGAGGAAGCAGGCCTTCTACGTCTTGCAGAGTTTCTATCGGGAGTTGATGAAGGCAGGCAAATAAGCCGCTCGTTTCTGTCCGGTGACCAATCGCTCGAACTTTCTGGCGGATGCACGATCAAGCGGATCAAATGCTGGGCGCTGTGTGCTTTGCGACTCTCTCAAGTGTTACTTTGCGGATCTTTGCGAGGACTTTGCGTTCTTTGCGGTTATCCTGTTCTTTAACTAGATCAGGAAGTCTAACCGCAAAGAACGCAACGCCCTCGCAAAGGAGCGCAAAGGTGATGACCGAATAAGGTTCAATCAAGACCTTTCTTTGGGCACCAGCGAACCGGCGAATCCCAGTAGTTGTTCAAAGTTTTTCGCATAGAACTCTGACGGAAAGCGCTCCCTCACCAAACGATCAGCAAAACCATCACCGCCCAGGGCGATCGCGCTGTGTAATTTGAGAGCTGACTGTCGCACCTGAGCATAATCGCGCGCCAGCCGGTCTGGATCGGTAATCAGTTTTGCCGAAACGCATAGCAATTGCGGGCGATGTTTGTTCAGTGCTTCGACCAGGGCAAAGAACGGGGTGTTCGTTCCCAGATTGATCACTTCCCACCCATCACCCTCGAGCAACACCCGCAGGAGGTGAATGGGTAACTCATGAAGATCTCCCTCAACCCCGCAAACGATCGACTTGGTTTCGGTAGGAGGCGACAACCGGATCACGCTGCGCAACCTGTGTACAGAAGTAATCGCCGTTTGCGTAGCCAGATGTTCATCGGCGATCGTCAGTTCGCCGCGATACCAGAGGTCACCGACTTGATGCATGGCCGGCGTGACGACTCGATCAAACAGTGAGGCTAAACTCTGGCCGTGCAAATAAGCGCTGATCAGGGCCGCTGCCGTTTCCGCTTCGTTGCCCTTCGTTAAATGCTGAAACAGTAGCGAGGGCGAAACCTCGGAGCGAGCCACTGCCTTGCTGGCACCGCGGGCTGGGGCCTGCTGAGTCGGCGCGACCCCGCGCTCCCGTTGAAACCGCGCAATATCTGCCAGACCGAAACGCCGATGGCCTCCGACTGTCTTTTCAGATTGGATAAGGCCGTCGTCAGTCCAGCGCTTTACTGTGGCTTCGCTGACGCTTAAAAGCCTGGCTACCTCTTTAGTTGTAAGTGCAGTACCTGCCATTCGTTCTTCCCTGCGAAATATGGTTCCGCTGGTAATTGCCCTCTCCATTAAACAGTATCAGAATTCGCTCATAACGACCAGCATATATAAATTTACATGGCAGACTTGACAACCACGCCTCTTATCAATATATTGAATTCGCTTAATCCGCTCACACGTGAACTCCCCCGAAGAAGCGGAAAATTTGATGCAGCTTAAAAATGGCTCCTTAGGGAGCCACAACCAAAGGAGAAATAGAGTCGATATGAAAACAATAAGTTCAGGACTGAAACAGGTGGTCAGCTTTGCTTTTGCTCTGTCTTTATTCGTTGCCCTAAGTGTGGCGCCGAATGTTACGGCATCCGCAAATGGCCCAGCCGTGAAGAACTCGGACCAGGCCCACTCGGCCGACATCGTGGACACGGCTGTAGCGGCCGGAAGTTTCACCGTTCTGGCTAAGGCGCTTGAAGCCGCCGGCCTGATCGAGGCTCTGAAGGGCGAAGGGCCTTTCACTGTCTTTGCACCAACCGATGCAGCATTTGCCAAACTTCCAGCTGGGACGGTTGCGGCTCTGCTCAAACCTGAGAACAAGGAGAAGCTGAAGGCGATTCTGCTTTATCACGTAGTCTCTGGCAAGGTCACCGCAGCTGATGTCATGAAGCTCAAAGCCCGATCAGTCAAGACACTTGAGGGCGGGATGCTCAAGGTGAGCACGAAACATGGCGTGCGGGTGGACAAGGCCAACGTCACCCAAACGGACATCGAAGCTTCGAATGGCGTCATTCACGTCATCGACACTGTGTTGATGCCAAAAATGTAATGGAGTTGGGTGTGTGCCGGTAGTCGGCTGACTCCGGCACAGCCTTTACTTGTCAAATCAAGGAGAACAAATGGAAAAGAAAATTGACATCGTGGAAACCGCGATTGCCGCGGGTAACTTTTCGACCCTGGCAAAGGCGCTGACAGCAGCAGGCCTGATCGACACGCTAAAAGGGAACGGCCCATTCACGGTCTTTGCGCCAACTGACGAGGCGTTCTCGAAATTGCCGCCAGAGGCTCTTAGTGATCTGCTCAAACCAGAGAACAAAGAAAAGCTGACGGCCATACTTACTTACCACGTCGTGCCGGGCAAGATCACTTCGCGTCAAGTGGCCCACATCAGCAAAGCGACAACGGTCCAGGGTCAATCGCTCACGGTTGATACCAATGATGGGGTCACAATTAACGACGCTAAGGTAATTGCCGCTGACGTCGAAGCGAGCAATGGCATTATTCATGTCATCGACACGGTGCTGCTGCCGGCCACCGCAGCAGCTGCATAAACAGTTACGAGCAAGGGGGGGAAGGAGGCCGCGGCGCTTCAGGGAAGAACCCGCCGCGGCCTCCATCAAACTCAACGTGATACTCCCTGTCCAGGCCCGACTAGCAGGCTGCTGAAAAGGCTCCGACCAAAGTTTGACGTGTCTTCTCTGTGTGATCTCAGTGGCCCTCTGTGTCTCTGTGGTGAAGAGTTTCGGAGTAATTTCACCACTGAGACACAGAGAACCACAGAGGTTGCACAGAGAAATTGTTGAGCCCCGGATCGCCGATGACTTTTTCAGCAGCCTGCTAGTGTGGTGTCCCTAAAGTTGTGTTAACAAATCTGGCATCCAGAGTCGGCGAGATTCGCAGAGCGCCTGCCTTAGGTCCGAAGGACCGGCAGTTAATAGCCACGCCCGTGAGGGCGTGGACCAAGAATCTCGAAGGGGATGAGCGCCGAAGGTGCGGAACTAATGCATATCAGTAGCGCCAGTGCCGGCCCTGCGGGCCTCAGGGCTATGGACTTTGATTTCCACGCCCTCACGGACGTGGCTATTGACTGCCGGTCCT
>JANNJZ010000132.1:0-16235 GCA_031396065.1 Pyrinomonadaceae bacterium
CTGAGCCAAGCGGGCGATAAACTCTTAAAATCAGTTACTTACGGGGATTATTGGGACCACGCTAATGAGGTCGAAATACCGCCCTAGACTTGGCATCTTATACGATCACTGCTCGCTTGCACCAGCGGTAGGGGCAATCAACTCTTTCGAAGATTGATCGGCCTCCTGATTTTCGTTTGTTTGGAGCGCTAGTTGGCGAGATTAGGAATGGTGTCGAGTGGGGGGGATCGACTCCGCCGGTCCCTCTAATTTGTTCTGCCCGAATGAGGTTGTCCACAACCCTCACCCTGCTCGATTTAAGAAATTTCTCTACAGTCTCTCTGATTCTCTTTAGTCTCTCTGGTGCTCTCCAATAATAGACACCAAACAGACACCAAAAAGCTTCTTTGAACAACTTACTCTTGCTGCCGAATTTAGTACTTCGGCCCATGACGACACCAATCAACTGCGTACTACTGCCGATCGAAAGCAACTCTCAGTGTCCTCCCCAAATCACGGGATTTTCTTTTTCGGGGCTGCTCCTAAGGATCGAATCATCACTCGATTACCAACGCGATCGGGATTACAGCCGAAAGGCTCATCATTCCGTCGTAGTTATCGACACCCAGAAAGATCTAGAATGCCTGCGTCCAGCAGCGCATCTCTTAAACGTATTTTAAAGAACTCTCAAAACAGCACTGATTTCGGGACTGGCGAAACCCAGACGTCCGTTACGAATGAGTCCTAATCTCTTTCCTGGCGCTCGCTTAGGCCACTACGAAATTAAGAGCCAACTTGGCGCCGGCGGAATGGGCGAAGTGTATCTGGCCCAGGACACGAAGCTCGATCGGAGAGTTGCGCTGAAGATTCTGCCTGCCGACCTCGCGGCAAACAACGACCGTATGCGCCGCTTTGTGCAGGAGGCGAAAGCTGCGGCTGCACTCAATCATCCGAACATCGCGCACATTTACGAGATTGGCGAGAGCGACGGCGTGAACTTCATAGCGATGGAGTTCATCGACGGCGTAACCCTGCGCGAGAAGATTCATCAGGAGCGCGCTGAACTCAGAAAGCTGCTCCGGATCTTGCAACACGTCGCTGAAGGGCTGGCGAAAGCTCACGCTGCCGGAATTGTCCACCGCGATCTGAAACCCGACAACATCATGATCACCCGTGATGGCCACGCAAAGATTCTCGATTTTGGTTTGGCCAAGTTGGTTGAGACGGGCGGGCCAGGTCTCGGACAAAGTGAACGAGGCGAAGCGCCTACCGCGGTGATGCAACAACACTCCGTCCCAGGCGTGATTATGGGCACGGTCGGCTACATGTCGCCCGAGCAGGCGCAGGGCAAGACGAACGAAATCGATCAGCGTTCAGACATCTTCTCGTTTGGCTGCATCCTGTTTGAGGCGGCGACCGGACACAAAGCCTTTGCAGGTAAAGACCTGCTCGACTCGCTGCACAAGATAGTCCACGCTCCGACCCCGCAGATCAACGAGATCAACGCAAGTGCTCCGGCTGAATTACAAAGAATCGTGCGCCGCTGTCTGGCGAAAGATCCCGACGATCACTAACGATCTGAACGACTATCACGATACGAGCCTAACGGCCGATTCCGGCTCGATGGTGACGAACCAAGAGAACCGCGTTCTAAACATCTGGTCTGCTCCGGACGGCGATACGAGTCGAGCCCGACAACTGACACGAGGCTCGGGAAAATTTGAGGGAGGAATTGGCGTTCAGTGGACTCCGGGTGGAAAGATCGTTTACGCCTCACGCGCGAGTGGCCTTCCAACCGTCTGGGTCATGAATGGAGACGGCAGCAACCCACGACAATTGCACGCGGCGCCACGACAAGAGACGTCGTCCTGATCAGCGGATTCAAAGAATGAAAGCTGAGCCGGAATTGAATTTTATGAAACGATGCCCTGCATGCAGGCGGGATTATTACGACGACACGCTGATCAAGTGTCCAGAGTGCTCTTAGAAACATGAACAATGACTTATCAGCCGGCACTACTTTGGCGCATTACCGCATCGTCTCGAAGATCGGGGCGGGCGGGATGGGCGAAGTGTATCTGGCACGGCTGTCTGGTCGCAGCTGGCCGGATTGACGATGGCGTCGCGGAAATCAAGAAATCGATGGAATTGGATCCGACCTTTCCCTGGACGCACTCGCATATCTCGTACGTTTATCGGATGAAAGGTGATCACGCCGCCTCGGTCGAGGAACGTGCCCGCGCATTTGAAATCCTCGGCCGCGGGGATCAGGCCAAGAGTGATGCGCGAGAGCTTTGCCACGGGTGGCTGGACTGGATACCTGCGGGAAGTTGTTTCGCAGGATTGGGGCAGGCTCGGCACCAGTCAAACGCGGCGGGCCAGTCTCATGTCAGAACTTGGCGCAAAGGAAAAGGCGATCGCTAGTCTGAACGATGCGGCAGCGAAGGGAGACTATTGGCTTTTTTCCATCAAATACGATCCTGCGTTCAATCCACTGCGCGGCGATCCACGATTTCAGGAACTGTTGAAGAAATTCGATACGCCGAAATAGTCAGAGAAACGATCATGAAACAAAACCGCGATTGCTATTAGTATGAAGATTGCAGTGTTACTCATTGAATGCTCCTCGTTCGCCTGAGAGTCAGGCGCTCTGTGTCCTTGATGCACGTGCCTCCGCACGCACAATGCAGTTGTGCGGAGACCGAAACCATTCCTGGCGAGCGTGTTCTTTAGACTAAACGAGGCGGTGCCCGGCCAGGAGGCTGTGACACCGATGCAGACGTAAAGAGGGAAACTGGGAAACTGAGTTTAATAGCAACTCTCGCATCGTTTGGAAGGACTAAGCCGGCCCCTGGCGTGGTGCCGAGGGGCTGAGGCGGAGGTTCCTTGACCGCACGCTTCTGTGTATGGCCCATCATCGGCACGCGGAAACTGTCGGATTCCGCAGGAGACGGGACTCGTGATGCTTTATCGCTTTGATCTTCTTGCGCAGTTCCTGCTATTCGGTCGGTCACCAGAGGAAGGGGAAGGAAACTGGGTCCCACATTGTTTGCAACACACAAAGAGATGAGCGTCGCCAAAACCAGCAAGGCGCGCAGCTGGAAGATTCTCGATATGAGCGAATCAAGGGCCATCTTTAAGTATCATGAAAATCTTACCAGAATAGCTGTATTCGTAGAAGTCAATCTTCAGACCA
The DNA here is from genome assembly GCA_031396065.1 of Pyrinomonadaceae bacterium. GTDB lineage: Bacteria > Acidobacteriota > Blastocatellia > Pyrinomonadales > Pyrinomonadaceae > PSRF01. Next base: position 3,176 of record JANNJZ010000132.1, read on the forward strand.
CGACCAATTCACGGCTTAGCGGCGGGAGAGTCCCACTTTTGCACTACCGCACGTTCGAAAACTCTTCAATCTCGCATGGCGTCTATTTTGCGCAGCATCAACGCTTGGTTTTATTCGGATTGACTTCGGCTCTGGTTGCCCTTGCCCGAGCGAATTGAATTGAACTGGGGCAGGCTTAAGTGTGACGAACTGATAATAAAACTGACGCGGCAACTTCGGCACTCGTAACTATCGCCGAACAGCAGACCTGGTGTCAGCCAAATCATTTTGCAGTTTGGGCAGTCGGTTGTCGGAAGTGACTTCAGCTTGTCAAAACTCAAAGATTCTGGAGCTACCATATTTGCGGTCTGCCGCTGCCGAAATGCATGTCCCAAGAGGTGACCTGCGTTTTCGTTGAGGAACTTTGACTTTCCCTGGAGATAGGCGAGATCCCGAATCGTCGGGACCTCTAGTGGCGAAGTCTCGACAATACGACTCAAGCGCTCAATCCCTGGCAGACATCCTTCATGAAGGCTGCTCGGCCAGCAGAGCTCGTGTCTTGGCGACTGCTTTACTGGGTGTCGGATACCAAAGACGATTCGTGTCAATGACCTTTTGGTCATCAAGCGAAACGCTAAACTCACCCAAACCGTTCTTAGGCTGAAAGGTCTGATTACGCGGCCACGATGTTATCTGCCTCAAGGATCTTGAACGTCAACCTGCAGATTAATAAAGCGGGCTCCTGTGATTGTTCTTTTTTAACCACACAAGATAGCCGTCGATTTCGGGCCCTCCGAGATTGATTGAGTATTCGATCCCCAAAATCGCTGCAACGACATAGAACTCGCTCTCCTGAGTGTTCAGAATCGTCCATTCGTGAAGCACCTGGTAAGGCGCTGAGTCACCATCAGCAAAAAGTGCCTCTCTCTCGTAGAGTTGTCTGATGTGCACGGGCCAAATCAAGTTGGGGTTGCCGAGACGAACGTAATTTAGCAGTTCATCAAGCTCAAGGTTTATCGACGATCTCGTCGTTCCATCCGTTCACATCAAGGCATCGGTGCGCCAAAACTTCAAGCGCAACCTTGGCAATGAAGCGAGCTGTTACATAGTCCTCTTCAGGGGCTTCCACCCGAGGAATGTAGAGTCAGCACGTAATGCCATGCGCGAGGTTACCCTAGCGAATGGCCGGTTCGATCGATGAGTCCGCGAGTCCATGACCTCACGCATATCCTCAAAGTTTTGAGATAGTGAGACCTGCCGCATACTGGAAGTCACTTAATGCCGCCGTCACTGGTTGATGCCTCTGCCTTCCACTCACCCAGGCGAGACGCACCGGCACGAGCGCCTTGCCGCGTTTGGGGCACCCTAAGATCGCTCACAAAGCCACCATGTTTTATGGTTGGACCACGCAGCAACAGTTGTCCGCCATTAATCTATCAACGCAGCAAATCGGTCCTGCGTTTAGCTAATCCACTTATCGGCCTCTCAAAAGTTCTTGACAGCGAAAGAAGCGGTGTGTTACTTACGTGCGCATGTTTACCTAAGTATGCATAAATATTCCCACGCTGCGATCAGGAAGGCACGAATTCTAATTAGTTGGGCTTACCGCGGAAATGCGGATAGCCCGAGCAGGAGCGCGGAAAAGCGGGGGCGCTTTTCCTTGTCGGATTCTCGAGCCGCTGAAGTGTACGGATTGTTCAACCGCGATAGCGGAAAGAAGGAGGAGTCATGAAACTGAGATTCTTGAGCAGGATTGCATTGGTGTTAGTCGCCCTGGTCGCCGCGGTTCCCGCTATGGCGCAGGACTCTCGGGGCCGGGTGCAGGGAACGATCCTCGACCCGAATGGGGCCGAGGTGCCCGGCGTGTCAGTGACGCTCGAGAATGACGCGACCGGTATCGCCGTCACCCAGCAGACTCGGGAAAACGGTCGTTTCCTCTTTGACCAAATCGATCCCGGCACCTACACGCTCACCGCCGCCATGTCCGGGTTCGCGAATGTCGTGCAGAAGAACGTTCGGGTCCATCAGCGAGGGGATGTCACGGCCGACCTCAAGCTCGGGGTCGCCGGTGTCGCCGAGACCGTACTGGTGGATACGGGGACTGTCGCAGTGCAATTCAACACTTCTCACTCCGAGCTGACACTGGAGCAGACATTCTTCAAGGAACTGCCGCTGGCCACCCGCAACCCGGCCACGTTGATTGCGCTAGATCCCTCCGTTAATGGTGACTTCAACCGAAACGCAAACTTCGACCACTATGCCGCCAACGCATACGATATTGGTGGCGGGACTGCGGGGCAGAACGACGTTTTAATCGACGGCTCCCCGCTCGCTAACTCGTCGAAGCTTGGGTACAACCCGTCGATCGATGCGGTTGCCGAGTTCACAGTGCGACAGAACGCGATCGATGCCGAGTTTGGGCACAGCGCCGGCGGCGTCGTGAGTATGTCAATGAAATCGGGAACCAACCAGATCCACGGAAGCGCCTACTACTTCGGCGGCCGGCCTAATTGGAATGCGGTGAGCAACCGCATCACGCGCCAGCATTCCAAGAGCAGCTTCTGGAACTGGGGCGGCACCGTCGGCCTGCCCCTCAGGAAAAACAAACTCTTCTTGTTCTCGACTTACGAAAAGCAAGAGGACGCTTCGTTTCAGGCCCTTAACTACACGCTGCCCACCGCTCTGGAGCGTATCGGCGACTTCTCACAGTCCCGGAACGCCAACGGAAGTCTGCGGGTTATTTACGACCCGCTCACCTCCCGCCAAGTGGGCAACGCGATCGTTCGCGACCCCTTCCCGGGCAATAAGATTCCGTCGAATCGATGGGACCCCGTCGCGTCCAAAATGCTGGCAAACCTATGGAGTCCGACCAGCGCCGGCGACGACCTGACCGGATTAAACAACTACAAGTACGAACACTACAGATATTACAGGTACTACAACGTGTCCAACCGGGTTGACTGGCAGATCAATGAGAACTGGAAGGCCTTCGGCAGAGTCAGTTTCTTCCGCACCAATCAGCCGGCTAACAACTACGTCGAAGAAAATGGCGGCAGTGATCCTTTGAAGATGCGCAGAACAGAGGGCTCAACGCGCCACGGATTAAACATAACCGGGGACACGGTCTACGCATTCAATCCCAGCACCCTGCTCTCTCTGAACGCTTCGTATTACAAAACGATCGACAGACGGAACTACCCCGAGATGGCGGTCGGAGAGGAAGGCTATGCGAACCTTTGGCCGAACAAATGGTTTGCACCGTACCTCGAGGGTCGGCCCCTCATTTACTTCCCTAACTTTCAGATTCCCAGCGGTGACACGTTCGGAGTGCGCAACTTTTGGTGGCAGCAGCCATTGGGCTACAGCATGGGCGGCGTGCTGAACAAGCATTTCACCAATCACTCGGTCAAGGTGGGCACCAACGTGCGGTTCAAGCGCGGCGATGCGGCCCGGTACTTCTTCGCGAATTTGACCTTCACCGCCGGCCTTACTCAGAACAGCACTGCGGGCGCCAGCGCGAATACCGGAAATCCCTGGGCCAGCTTCCTGCTCGGCGCCCTCGATCCGGGGGGGTCAAGCGTCCAGTTCATTCCTCTCCAGGAGTCCAACACCGAGATGTACGCGTTCTTTGTTCAGGACGACTTCAGAGTCACCCGCAAACTGACGCTCAATCTCGGTCTTCGTTACGAATACGAGGGCGGCTACTGGGATTCCCAGAATCGGATTCCACAGCGTCTCGATCTAACCGACCCCATCCCCGGTCTGGAAGCAGCCATTGGTCCCAAGCTCGCCTCCCTGACCGCAGGCACAACCGGGAAGACCGTCGCCCAGTTGATGGGCGAGTCGGCGGGACAGAAAAGCTACCTTTATAACGGCGCGTTTCACTTCACCGAAGAAGGAAACAATCGTGCTACTTCGAGTGACAAGTACCAATTTATGCCGCGGTTGGGTCTCGCCTACCGCGTGGACGATAAGACCGCCCTCAGGTTCGGCTATGGTCGCTTTTACACACCCAGTTCGCTCACCGATAGCGGCAATGAGCCCCTGGGGATGTTGGACCTGGGCAGCTTCAGCCCTACGACCAATGTGCTGCCCGCGCAGCAGGGCGTTCCGCAGGCCTTCCTCCGTGATCCGTTTCCGCAGGGGCTGACACCGATTTCAGGCAAGGTTGCTGGTCGATACACGAACCTGGGTGACACCATTACGATTGACGAGTATCAACGCCGCCCGCCAATCAGCGACCGCATCAACTTGTCCGTGCAACGGGAGATCTGGGGCCGGACGGTCCTGGACGTAACTTATTTCATGAACTTCACGACCCGGCAGATGCTGACCGTGGATCTCAATCTGGCGGACCCCCGCCTTAGCCTGAAGTATGGGACGGCGCTAAATGCACAAGTCGCGAACCCCTTCTTCAATTACGGAACGGAAGCAACGTTTCCCGGCGCGCTCCGCCGCCAGGCGACCGTCTCGATAGCAACTCTTCTCAAGCCTTATCCCCAGTACGGCGCAATCAACCAGAGCTCAACCGACCTTGGAAAGTTTCGTTACAATTCGCTGCAGATCCGTTTGCAGCGGCCCTACTGGCGCGGCTTCTCCTTCCTGGCAACGTATGCCCGCAACGTCGAGAAAGCCCAGATCTACTACGACAACCAGGACCAATACGACGGCAAGTTGACGTGGCAGGAAACTGTGAACCCTCGAAACCGCATCGTGGGCATCGTCGTGGCGGAGCTTCCGGTCGGGCGGGGCCGCGCATTTGGCAGGGACATGCACCGGGGCCTCGATCTCGCCCTGGGGGGATGGCAGATTACCAACACCTACACCTACCGGTCGGGCTCGTTCCTGCGATTTGGCGCCATGATCGCTCCGGACAGTGTGAAGAAAATCGGCCAGGTGGGGCCGGGCCTGGACCAGTTCTGGTTCGACAAAACCGGGTTTGCCACTTTGCCGGCCTTCACCCGCCGGACGAACCCAATCCAGTATGACAACCTCACCGGGCCAAGTTTCTCGAACCTGGACACCTCGATCAGCAAGAAGTTCACAATCCGCGAGAGCGTTAAGCTCGAGTTCCGTCTCGAAGCCTACAACGCTCTTAACGGAATGAACTACGCGAATCCCAACGTCAATATCAGCGCCTTGAATTCGGACTTTGGAAAAACGAATGCTCAGGCTGCCGGCTACCTCGGGCGCAGGCTGCAGTACATGTTCCGACTGGAATTCTGAGTTTCTCAGTTCAAACTGGCGGTGCATTGACCTGCACCGCCGAGTTTGAAGCGGAGCTGGCGTCAGCCCTCGCGGGCTGGTGGGCGGGGCGACTCAGAAATCCCGAGGCCCAAGTTTTACAGACAGATTATCGCCGCGCGGAAAGAAGGAGGAGTTATGAAATTCTTGAGAAGCATAGCGTTGATCTTAGTTGCCCTGGCCGCAACCGTTCCCGTCGAGGCCCAGAACTCCCAGGGCAGCGCGGGTGTTGTGGAAGGCACCGTCACTAATAAGAACACGCAACGATTCCTCGAGCGCGCCAAGGTCAGCGTGCTTAATACCGAACTATCGGTGTTGACTGACACCGAAGGTCGATTCCGCATTGCCGGGCTGGCGGCTGGCACGTACGAGGTCACGGCCAGTTACTCTGGATTGGGCGACACAACCAAGACCGTCACCGTGACCGGCGACGCCGTCACCCGCGTCGCATTCGAACTGACGTCCCTTGATGTCTACGAATCGAGTGAAAAGATTGAGGTCGTGGTAGCCACACCGCTGGAGGGCATCGCCTACGCCGTCAACCAGCAGCGTCGAGCTGAGACCGTGCGGACGGTGGTGTCGGTTGATGCCTTCATCGACCAGACCACCGGCAATGCGGGCGAGTTTCTCAAGAGCGTGCCGGGAATCCAAATGGACTACTCGCAGAACGAGCCACAGAGGGTCCGCGTGCGCGGGTTCGACCCCAATCTCACCACCTTGACGATGGACGGCAATGAGATAGCCTCGGCTGCTTCGACCAGCACCGATCGCGGCGTGCAGGTGGACCAGCTGTCTATCGCAAGCATCGGCAACGTGGAAGTCTTCAAGGCGCCAATCCCCTCGATGTCGGCAAATGCGATCGGCGGCGCCGTAAACTTCAACACCAAGAGTGCGTTCGAGCAGGAGGGTCGCCGGGGCTTTGTCCAGTTCGGCTTGAACGTGGATGGAAACTCCGGCTTCATCAGGTATGCAGGCCCGGGCCACGGCGAAAAGCCCACGCAGCGGGGACTCTACCCGGTAGGCCGGTTTGAATACTCCAACTCGTTTTTCAAGAACCGGCTCGGCCTTTTCTTTTCGACCGGACACGACCGGACGAATCAGCTAGGGTCCAGCGTGACGCACAACCTCACCTACGCCAACCAACCCGTTGCCCCAACGTTGGTGACCCTGGACAACACGACGGTCCGGCGCGGTGCGATGTCGTTTGCCCCCAACCGCCAGCTACGCGCACGCGACGATGTGTCACTCAACACGGACTTCAGACTAACCGACGAAGCCGCGGTTTTCCTGAAGACGACCTATTCCGGTTATCACAGCACCAATCGCAATCACGGCTTCACGCTGACACCGGGCACATTGGCTGCCGGCTCTACGGTCACGGACTACACCACGACCGGCACCAACAGCACGGCGTCGCAGGCAATCAGCGTGTTCGACAAGTACACCAGCTCCTGGCAAATCAATCCGGGCCTGAGGTTCCGCTCGGGCGACTGGAAGGTGGACCTTGTCGGCGGTTTCTCCAAATCAATTAATCACTACGACAATGACAATAACTTCGGCGCGCTAAGCATCAACCTGGCCAACGTTAATTGGACCATGAGCACGCCGCTCGACACGGACACCCCGTCGTCAATCACTCAAACCAGCGGTCTCGACTTCTACAATCTCAATAACTACAAACCAAATCAGGGCGACCTGGCTGCAACTGGCGGACAGCACCGGGCCAACCATAACGGTATCGTCTCGACCAACGTACGCCACTCGTCAGATCTGAAGAAATCGTTCCGGTTCGACCTTCAGCGTGATTTCCACACACGTTATCCCTTCTACGTGAAAGGGGGCCTTGCCTACAACCAAGCCATCCGCGACAAGAATCAGCCTCAGAGGCGTTGGTATTGGATGGGGGAGGACGGCATCGCAAACGCCAATGACCTCACCGCCGCAGGGGCCCAACTGGGAAGGTTCGCAGAGCCGGTCGCGGTGACACAGGGGTTAAGCGGCTTCACCTTGCGCGAGCCCACTTACTTTAGCTCTACCTTGTTCCGTAAATACTGGGAGGCGAATCGGCAGGTTCTACAGGAAAATCTGGCCTATGCGGCACAACAGAATTTCGTTGGCAAGCGTTACGTGGATGAAAAGATCTATGCCGGCTACATCATGGGGAATGCCACCTTTGGCAAGCTGAACCTGCTAACCGGACTGCGCGTCGAGAAGACCAGGATTAGAGCGATCGGAAGCCGGGTGCTCCCGACCTCGGGCAACAGCCCTGATAGGGTCAACCTGAACGGCGCGGACGCCAACTCGCTAACTGGGGTTCTGTTGACGCACCGTTTTGCCACCAGCCAGTTTAACTACCGGTCCAAGCCCTTTCCGTATCTCCATCTGAAATACGAAGTCCTTCCACGGCTGCAGGCCCGGTTCAGTTACACCGAGGCCATCGGTCGGCCAAATTTCACCGATGTCCTGCCGACGGTCACCCAGAACGATACGAACTTCACCATCACGACAAATCGGACGGGACTGCTTCCTCAACGATCGAGGAACTTTGACACCAGTGTCGAGTACTACACGAAGTCGGCGGGCGAATGGACATTCGGCTGGTTCAGTCGTGATGTGAAAGATTACATTTCGGCTGCGACCCTTGCCATGACTCCGGAACTGCTGGAGGAACTAAACCTCGGGTCCGAATACAGCAATTACCAGGTCATTACCAAGCAGAACCTCGGCTTCGCAAAATGGACCGGATATGAACTCGCGGTCCGTCAGCAGCTGCGCGATTGGGAATTTGTTCCAGAGGTCCTGGGAGGTCTGGAGTTCTTCGTTAACTACACTCACCTCTATAAGGTGGAGGGGCAATTTGAAACCGCGACAGCCACCAACTCTGCCGGAAGGAATATCACCACCCTGGCCGAGCTAGTGCCGAGGATACTCAACGCGGGCGTTAGCTATCGTTCGCCAAAAGGGAAGTGGTTTGTGAACATGATGACTAACTACCAGGCGCCGAGATATACCTCGAGCCTTCCAGCCGGGGATGCGGCAGCTCAAAGGCAGCCGCGGCAAGAGTCGTATCAGTTCTGGAATTTTGAAGCGAGCTACAACCTGACCGAGAGGTGGAAGCTCACCTGCGTAGGCCGGAACCTTTTCGGTGAGCGGCCGATCTTCTCTGAAGTGGGCATCATCCGTAACACTCAACAAGACAGCGGCCCGGCCTGGGTCATGGCGGCCAGGTGGAGCTTTTAGGCGGTCTAAGAAATCCAAATCGGATCGACACTCTAACAGACCATTCGATCCGCAGCCCGCGGGCGACAGCACATAGCCTGGGGTGGAGCCAGGCGGAACCCCAGGTTAATAGTCCAATGATATTGCTGGCCCGCGGTAGCGGGCGATAGTGTGCACCGTAATTACTGGGCTGTCGCCCGTTACTGCGGGCTAGCTTCGATTTTGTCGGAGAACAACTTTTTGAGCAAAGCCTTTACATGAATTTCATCCGACTGTCTTTCTTCCTGGTCCTAAATCTGCCGCTGACAGCCTCACCGTTGTGGTCGCCATCGGACGCGGGCGCGCTCAGTGCACAGCGGCTCCGCGTTATCGTCTCCACGGACATCGGCGGGACCGATCCTGATGACTTCCAGTCGATGGTTCATCTCCTGGTGAATGCGGACCGCTTTGACATCGAAGGACTCATTTCGTCGCCCTTCGGTCCGGGACGCAAGGAACACATCCTCCAGGTTATTGATTTATACGAGCGCGATTACGCGAACCTGAAAACCTATTCCGATAGATATCCCAGGCCCAATGCGTTGCGGGCGATCACAAAAGAGGGTGCGCTCGAAAGCCCCGGCCCGGCTGGCGTCGGATCCGGAACGGAAGGCTCGAAGTGGATCGTCAACCGCGCGCGGCGCAAGGACCCGCGGCCGCTTCACGTTTTGGTCTGGGGCGGCATTGAGGACCTCGCTCAGGCGCTTCACGACGCGCCGGACATTTTGCCGAAGCTGCGCGTCTATTGGATCGGCGGCCCAAACAAGATGTGGAGCGTGGACGCCTACAACTACATCGAGACGAATCACCCGAAGCTTTGGATCATCGAAGCCAACGCGACTTATCGCGGGTGGTTCACCGGTGGTAACCAGACATTTGAATGGGGCAACACTTCTTTCGTCACCGCGCACGTCGCCGGGCAAGGGGCGCTGGGGGATTACTTCGCCACGCAACTCAAAGGCACGATGAAGATGGGCGACACGCCGTCAGTAGTTCGTTTATGGCACGGCAATCCCGAAGACCCGTCGCAACCCAGCTGGGGCGGAAAGTTTGTGCGCATCTGGGACGGCAGAAAGACCGTGTTCGATCGCTTGACGACCGAAGCTGACATGGCGGAGGTCTTCGGCGTAGTCGAGTTTGTGCTGCCGCTCCCCGCCGGTATGACCCGCACAAACTCGGCGCGAATGATTTTTGACAACCGCATCCCCGCCGTGGGCACGAACAATGGACGCGAGTTGCGTTTCCGCTTTGCGCCGCGCGATGCGAAACGCTGGCCCTATTTGGTCCGCAGCGATTTTGCCGAACTCGACGGCAAATCAGGTGCGTTCTCAGCGGTGCCGCCGCCGGTCGGGCGCGCCAGGCGTCCATCCGCAGTACATCCCAACTGGTGGATTGACGATCCCGATCCCGCGGTTGCCGAGGGCGTCCACCCCGGAGCGAAAAGTGTGAATCAATGGCGCGAGGAGTTCCTGCGAGATTTCGCAGCGCGCATGGTTCGTTGCAAGGGTCCGTTTCGCCACTAATAGCCTATTATGAAAAAACTAATTTTGCTGGTCATGGTATTAGCAATGACAAACGGCGCTATGGCCCAGAGCAAATGGAAATGATTGGGTGCTGGGTCTCGATGATTCTTCAAAAAAGTTCGGCGTACCTGGGGTTGGAATGGTCCGCTAAAACTATGAAACACCGCATACTCCTGTGTCTGGTCATCGCTGTGGTTGCCACCTGCGCAGGGCTGACGGCCAGTGCAAAGCCCCGCCTGATCGTGCTTACCGATATCGAGAACGAGCCAGACGACGCTATGTCGATGGTCCGTTTTCTCACTTACACCAACCACTGGGACGTAGAGGGATTAATTGCCACTACCTCAGTCCATCAGAAGGATAAAGTTGCAGCCTGGCGCATTCGGGAGATTATCGCGGCCTACGCGAAAGTCAGAGACAATCTTGAGAAACACGAGCCTGGCTATCCCACGGCCGACTACCTGCTCTCGGTTCTCCGCGAAGGTCTGCCGGCCTATGGCATGACCGCCGTCGGGAAGGGAAAAGACTCGCCCGGATCGGAATTGATCATCAAGGTAGTGGACCGTAACGATCCACGCCCTGTCTGGGTGCCAGTGTGGGGTGGCCCAAACTGCCTGGCCCAGGCTCTCTGGAAAGTCCGCGAAACTCGCTCGCGCGCTGCCGTGGAGAAGTTCGTGTCCAAACTCCGGGTTTACACGATCTCTGACCAGGATGACACAGGTCCGTGGATCAGAAAGACGTTTCCCAACCTCTTCTACATCGCGAGTCCTGGGTTTCACTCGTTGGGGGGCTACCATAACGCGACCTGGACCGGGATTAGCGGAGACAACTTTCATGGCCGTTTCGCCGGCGCCGATTTCACCATCGTCGACAATCCCTGGCTGGACGAGCACATCCGGAGCAAAGGCCCGCTTGGCGCGCAACATCCGCACACCAAGTTTCTGATGGAAGGCGACACCCCCAGTTTTCTTTATCTGGTCAACAACGGACTCGGTGATTCCGAGCACCCCGATTGGGGCAGTTGGGGCGGCCGTTACGAGTTCTACATACCACCGTTCCGAAAGTGGCATCTCGAACAGGAAACCCGTCCGTTCTGGGCCGACGCGGAAGACGAGGTACTCGGCAACGACGGCAAGTGGCTCACCAGCAACAAGGCCACGATCTGGCGCTGGCGCTCCGCCTACCAAAATGATTTCCGCGCACGTATGGACTGGACGATCAAGCCTTACGCCGAGGCCAACCATCCGCCTGTAGCGAGGCTCAAGCATCCGAACCAACTCACGGCGAAACCCGGCCAGCGGATCAACCTCAGCGCCGAAGGGTCCTCCGATCCCGATGGCAATCTGCTGTCCTATGAATGGATCTATTACGGCGAGCCGGGCACGTTCACTCTGTCGACCGCCCGCACCGGCGTTCCGCTTAAGATCGAAGACGCGAATAAGGCTAACGCATGGTTCACCGTGCCCGCCAGGTTCGGCAAGCCAGGGACGATGCACATCATCCTGGCGGTGACCGACCAGGGCACGCCGCAGCTCACGCGTTACCAACGCGTAATCATCACGGTTAACCCATGAGAAGGATGATGCCCTTTCGTAGACACTTCGTCTGTGTGTCCCTCTTAGTTCTGTCGGTGCTTTGCCTCGACGTGCATGCGCGCCCGCAGGCTTCAAATGTTGAGAGCGCTCAGCCCACTTCAGTCGAACAATGGGACATTTTTGAACTCACGCTGAAAGGGCCGACGGCCGGCAATCCGTTCACCGAGGTCGAGTTGTCCGCCCGCTTCACGCAAGTCAGCCGCACCGTTCAAGTCGCGGGGTTTTACGATGGCGACGGCACTTACAAAATCCGGTTCATGCCCGAAACGATCGGCGAGTGGCGCTACGAGACAGCGAGCAACCGGCCTGAGTTGAACGGCAAGATCGGTGTCATTACCGTCAGTCCGCCGGCCAAAGGCAACCACGGCCCGGTGCGAGTGCGCAACACATTTCACTTCGTCTATGCCGACGGCACTCCTTACAAGCAGCTCGGCACAACCGCCTACGTGTGGACGCATCAGCCCGACGAGTTGCAGGAACAGACGCTGAAGACGCTCGCGGCGTCGCCGTTCAACAAGATTCGTTTCTGCGTGTTTCCCAAGCGTTACGTTTGGAACACAGGGGAGCCGCAGATGTATCCATTCGAGGGTACGCCGCGCAACTTCGACAGCGCTCGCCCTGATCCGAAGTTCTTCCGGCACTTCGAGCAACGCATTCGCGACCTGCAAAAGCTCGGCATCGAAGCGGACATCATTTTGTTTCATCCCTACGACAATGGCGCGTGGGGCTTCGACCGCATGGCGGCAATAGAGGACGATCGCTACCTGCGCTACGTCGTGGCGCGGTTCGCGGCGTTTCGCAACGTCTGGTGGTCGCTCGCCAACGAGTACGACTTCATGCAGTACAAGACTGAAGACGACTGGGAGCGCATGGGCCAGCTAGTTTCACGCAGCGATCCGTATCACCATTTGCTTGGCATTCATAACGGCCACCAGATCTTCAACCAGACGCGCCCATGGATCACGCATGCCAGCATGCAGAATGGCGCCGCGGTCGAGGACCCGAATGCTGCCGGCATCTACCGCGACGCCTACCGCAAACCCGTGGTCTATGACGAGGCAAAATACGAAGGCAACATCTCCCACCGCTGGGGCAACATCTCGGCGGAGGAAATGGTCTACCGCTTTTGGAACGGCACCGTCACCGGCACATATGTCGGCCATGGTGAAACCTATACTAGTTCCGATGAGGTGCTCTGGTGGTCCAAGGGCGGCGTGCTCAAAGGCCAGAGCCCGGCGCGCCTCGCGTTCCTCAAGCAGGTGCTCGATGACGCGCCCGCCGAAGGCATCGAGCCGCTGGACAAGTGGCAGAATCCGGAATACGGCGGTCAACCATCCGAGTATTACCTTGTCTACCTGGGCAAGCAGACGCCGTCGAGCTGGGAATTCCGGCTGCCTAAGCCACCCGCGAGTAAAGTCAAAGGTCAACCACCCCGGGTGGGTATGAAGTTCACCGTCGAAG
>JANNJZ010000140.1:0-10963 GCA_031396065.1 Pyrinomonadaceae bacterium
ACGAACGTATGATGATTTGAATCGCTCCGCGTTTGGCAGTGTCCCAATTCCCTCGCTTCATGTATTCTGCGTCGCGTTGTGCGAGAACTACTCAAATCTGTCCAACGAGAACTTCACCTCCACGCTGATGAGGCCACCAAGGCCAGTGTCCGGAAGTTTGTGCCTACGTCACGTCGCATTTACGGTGTCAAAGTAGGGGCGATCAACGAAATACTGAAGCAGTGTAAGGATCCGAGCTTTGAGTTAACCGAAGCTTTGTGGAAGTCGGCAGCGTTCGAGGAACGACTGCTGGCGACCAAGATGCTCGGGCGCGTCTGCCGCAAAGACTCAGCTCGCACGCTCCGACTGGTGGAAACATTTGCCTCAGAGGCGAATGACTGGGTGGTATGTGACACACTGGCGACCCAGGGAGTGCGTGGCATCGTTAACGAGCGCCAGGCCGAACTGCTGAAACTATCCGGCCAGCTCATTAAGTCCCCAAACTTTTGGGAGCGACGCTTCGCGTTGGTTCTGCTGACTAATTACGCCAAATCGATGAAGTTTCGAGAACTCATCTTGCAGACCATGCGAATAGTCGAGAATGATGAGGAACACTATGTCAGGAAAGCCATCGAATGGCTCCGCAGAGACCTTGCAAAAGGAGGATAAGAGACTATCTAGTGAGGCTCTGCCTCAGACCGAGGAGACGTGGGTTGTATTGGCCGCTGATTCACGCGGATAAACGCGGATCGGAAATAGAACCACAGGAACCTTCTGATCTGCGTTTATCCGCGTCCATCCGTGGCTAATTCTCTGTTTTAATGCTGACCAAAAACTTGACTCATTCACCTCAAGTTTTACCCGACAACTAATCTAGACTCTGGCTTGGCACGGTTTGTGGCGGGGTTTACGGCGCACTGTCCGCCGCCTCAATGATTCCGTTGTCTTTCAGTGACAAGCTTGCCGCTCTGCCAGGCGCATTCTTAAATCGATTCGCGCATGGGTCCTTTAGTCAACGGGTTCTCAGCCGCTGATCAAAACGTGAGTGTCATTTGGCGTCCCGGGGAGTGGCTATCAGCACGCAGACCAGCGCGAGCAATCCCGGCAGCGCCTGCGTAAACAGAATCGAGGTCTTTGCGGTGATTCCACCGAAGACACCGGCGATCACCACGCAGCTCAGGAAGAACAGCTTGATATCTCGCCGACCCTTCGCTATTCCCCAAATCAACCCTGCGGCCAGAAAGCCGTTGTACAAGCCCTGGTTCATGGCCAACGTCGCTGACGAGGCAGAGACTTCCGCATTCATTTCGAATAATTTTCGACCCACCGGGTGGTCCCAAAAAAACATTTCAAGCACGAGGATTCCGAGGTGACATAGCGCCACCAGGGCGGTTAGTAGATTCGCTATGAGTTTCATTGGTTTTCCTCTTTGTGAAATTCATCGTCCGGCAGGTGCACTTGCTTCGTTTGGGTACCAGGTCCGGGTCGCATTCACTTCGACACTACCTCAAGCTTGACGGTCCGGTATTTGACTGAGCTCGGACCCACCATAATGTCGAACCATCCGGGTTCAACGACCCTCTTCATATTCAGATCCAGAAATGAGAGTTTGTCCGGCGTGATTACAAACTCAACGGTCTGGCTTGCGCCCGCCGCGAGCGAAATACGTTTGAAGTCTTTCAACTCCAGCACCGGTCGTGTCACTGAACTTACCAGGTCTCGAATATAGAGTTGCACGATTTCATCGCCCGCGCGATGGCCTGTGTTCGTCACCGTCACGCTCACTTTGGTCTCGCCGGCGGCCTTTATCTGCGGTTGACTGATTTTCAGATTGGAATAGTCGAAGGTTGTATAACTCAGCCCATGGCCGAAAGGAAACAGCGGCTCCTTGCTGGTGAACAAGTAACCCCGCCGCGCCGTTGGCTTCTGATTGTAGTAACTTGGCAATTGTCCGACCGAACGAGGAAAAGTTACCGTGAGTTTGGCCGCAGGGTTGTAATCACCAAACAAAACATCCGCCACGCCAACTCCGGTTTCCTGGCCCAGATAGAAGCCTTCAAGAATTGCCGGCACTTTTTCGGCGATGTAGTTGATGGAAAGAGGTCCGCTATTAATCAGCAGCACGATTGTAGGCTTACCGGTTTCCAACACCGCTCTTACTAAATCATTCTGCCGTCCTACCAGATCGAGACTGTCCCGGTCACCGAGATGGTTGTCAGACCAGGCTTCCTTATTGGTATCCTCGTTACCGCCCAGTACTAACAGCGCAACGTCTGATGCCTTGGCAATCTCCACTGCTTTCTCGATTAGTTTAGTATCCTCGGCCGGGTCACTCAGATGTGAACTGTCGGCAAACCAATCGCCACCTTCCTGCGTGATCTTGCACCCTTCGGCAAACGCAACCTTAACCTTATCGCCAACCTTGTCGCTGATGCCCTGGAGCACGCTGATGCCCCGTCCGGGATTGTCACTGTATCCGCCAAGATGCGCGCGGTCAGCGTTGGGACCGATGACGGCGATCGACTTCAAACGTTTGCGATCCAGCGGCAACAGGTTGTTTTCATTCTTTAGCAGGACGATTGAGCGACGGGCGGCCTCTGCTGCCAGGGCGCGGTGGGCTCCGGAGTTTGTGACCCTGGGCGCGCGCTCCGGGTCAACGTAAGGATTTTCGAATAGGCCAAGAAGAAATTTGGCCTTAAGAAGTCGAGCGACGGCTCGGTCAACTGCGGCTTCGGTAACTTTGTTGTCTTTGACAAGCTGGACCAGCAGGGCGAAGGAATCAGGATCAGGCAGTTCGATGTCAACGCCGGTTTCCAGAGCCAGTTTGGCAGCTTCCGCTTTGTCGTTCACCAGATGATGGAGATCCCTGAGCTGGGGGATTCCGTAATAGTCTGACACGACGTAACCATTGAATCCCCATTCCTGGCGCAGCAGCTTTTCCAGTAGCCATTTGTTTGCATGCGACGGCACACCATCGATTTCATTGTACGAGGCCATCACGCTCATCACTCCGGCTTCTTTGACGGCGGCTTCGAAGCTCGGCAGAAAGACTTCATGCAGAACTCGCGCGGAGTAGTTGGCGGGAGCGATGTTGGTTCCCCCTTCGGGTTGACCATGCGCGGCGAAGTGTTTAGCGGTGGCGATAACGTGATCGCCATCGACACCTGGTCCAGAACCCTGCAGTGCCTTGATGACTGCCACCGCAAACCGTGATACCAGATATGGGTCCTCACCATAGGTTTCTTCGGTCCGGCCCCAGCGCGGATCGCGCGCGACATCGAGATTGGGTCCGAGTACCTGGTGACTTCCGCGCGCTCTCGTCTCGAGGGCGCCCGCCGTAAACACTTTGCTGATGAATTCGGGATCCCACGTACCGGCCATTGCAATTGGCTGCGGGAAGCTGGTGCTGCCCTGGGCCATATGGCCGTGCAGTATTTCGTCGTGAAGGACCGCGGGGATACCCAGCCGGGTGTTCTCTTTAAGCCACTTCTGAACCGCGTTGGCAAAAATGGCTCCCTCGCGTGGACCCTTGCGCTCATTCTGTCGGGCAATCTGGCCCACCCCATGCTTCATAACCTCGCGTGCCTTTTCAGGCGAGAACTCGCCACTGTCAATTGAGGAACTCGGTTGCGGCCCTACCTGAGGTTTCGACTTCCAGAGACAAACTAGCTGCGCAACTTTCTCTTCGAGCGTCATGCGACGGAGTAGATCCGCCACTCGCTGTTCCACCGGAAGCCGCGCGTTTTTGTACGGCGGTGCGGGTGACTGGGTTTGCAGCTGTGCGGTCGGGATGATGACTAGAGTGATCACGACGGTCGCACAGACGTTCGCGATCATCCGAGCGTACCTTGGCGAACAGATGGGATAGGTCTGAATCAAAAGGCTCTCCTTCCGATTAAATTCAAGAGATCGAATCTAAACCACGATCATTTACGGTCGTTTACGGTCAAAGAAGTTTTCTGACATTTGTAAAGCAAGCTGTTAGCTTGCGGCCGACGTTGAATGCCACTCAGCTTGGCTGGTTTGAAAATAACCTGCGAGTTTGGTAACCATCGCAAACTAACAGTTTGCTTTACCACGAACTGCCGCTCTAGACCGTTACCTGCTCCGACGTGCGCTCAGTCATTCCCACCCACTGTTTGAAATTTCCAGCGAACAAACGCTCGACGTCGCGCTCTATTTCAGCGTGGGTAACGTGGCGGCCGTCGCTAAGCAGACGCTCGTAGCTTTCATATAACGACTCAGCAATAACGCTGCGCGAGTGTGCCCACTTGTAGAGGAGTTGCTCGAGCACCCGAGCGTCCGAATGCTGCGGGATAAAACTGGGACCCAATAGTTCGAGCCGCTCGCGCGTTATCTCTGAGACAATCGACGGATTGTTAAGAAACCACCAGCAACCGAAAGGCATGAGGTTCCGAAACTTGCGGGCGACTACGCACAGCTCGTGTTGATTCTCGCGCGAGAGCATGGTCACCAGGAAATTCACTTCAGGGTTTTCCGCGCAAATGCGCTCAACCGCGTGGACGTCTGCTCTACCGGCGCCGTCTCCTGCCATGCGTAACGCAGGATTGACGCTGCGCCTAACTCCAATCATCAACGCGAACGGTAAACCATGTTCGCGACTCGTCGGCAGCACCACGTCGCGAATGATGCGGTCGCGGATGTCCTGATCCGGGTACTGGAAATCATCGGGGAGCGACACCGCCATGTAGAGCGGTTTCATTCGCGCGACCCACTGGTCCAGAAATCTACGCACCTCGGCCGCGGTCGTCCCGCTCGCGTCATTGGTAACTTCGTACCCTTGGGACCTCAGCTGGTCCACGGTGTTGGGCCAGTCGTTAAGCAACCCGTCCATGCGTAACGCCGCATGGAAACGTGGATCAATTTCGACGCCGCTTTCCCAGACGCTCTGCTCCGGCGTGTCGAAAGGATCGTTGGTCATCACCACGTCGCTTACTCCGGACAACTCCATCACCTTATCGATCTGATCTTCAATGTTCCGGGTAGCAAAGAACTCTCGGGCTTCCCGGAGATCGGACGATTGGGTATCGAGACCAAACGTCTTCAAGACATGAACCACACCGCGGGTGGCCTCGGAAAGCGGAGTGTTTTCCACAAACAGCGTGCGCCAAACCAGATCGGCCTGTTCCCGTTTGCTGCGTCGCCAAAAATCCTCAGGCGTGACTTTGCTTGAGCGAAAAGTCTCCGCCACCAGGTAATGATAAGTAAGCAGTTCGTCGATGCCGGAAAGATTCAGCTGACGAAATTGCGGAGCAAACAGATGCGTGTGAATGTCTATCACGGGCGTTCGCTGGACCACTTCGGCCACTAGCCGGCGAAGTTCAGAGAGATCGCCTCGATTGATGTCCGATGCTTGATTTGATTGAGGTTCGTTGCTCATTCGTTTCCTTCAAGTCTTAGGCTCGTTCGGTTGTGCGTCAGCTTGAGTTCACTGATGATGCGTTGCTTTACCGAACCGAGCGCGGTAGCGCCGGATGCTAGTATCAACTTCAAAACACCCAGCGAATCTTTCATAGTCCCCAACTTGACTCAAGGATCCGGCGCTACCGCGCTCGGTTCTGTAAGGGTCTGCGACCCCTCCTTTATCCAACTGGGCAGCTCACATTCGTTCGTTTAGAGGTGGGCAACGCCCACCGGTGCGATTCGCGATTAATCGGGTCCCGTCCCGGGGGGCGGTGCCCCCCTCTAAACGAAACTTAGGTATGAGGGGAACAGGGAAAAAAGGGTAAGGGGTTAGGGGCGACTGGTACCAGTAAATCTCTGCGGGGATAGTTGAGTCCATCGGTGGAGTGATTACTAAGCTTCGCTTCCTTCTCTTCCCCTTTTTCCCTTTGCCCCTCTTCCCCTTTTCCCCTCTTCCCTTACCCTTCCCCCAAACGACTTATTCCCTCCCCACCCCCAGCGCATCTGCGACGCGATTGATATAGTTGAACCACGAGGCGATCAAAGTGATCTGGAGAATTGCCTGATCATCAAACCCGACGGCGTGCAATTGATCATGATCCTGACGGCCAATCCGCGTCGCATCGCGCGTGACCTGGGCCACGTAATCCAGCATCACCCTTTCCTGTTCTGAGATAGGGGCAGTTTTGTAGTCGGCCTGGAGAGCGCTTACGAGTGATTCGTCTAAAGTAACGCGACGCAGAAACTCTGCGTGGGACTCAATTCAATAATGGCACCGGTTGGTCACCGACACCACGGTAGTGATCATTTCGTGCTGCCGTCTGGTCAACGGTAAGTCGGGAGACATCAACGCACCAAACGTCGCAAACGCGTGATGCAAGGCGTCAGGGATCAAGCTGTGAGACGCGACGATGCCGGAAGACTCGCCATCCGGAGTGGGATGGACCGGATCGGCGTATTCGATTGGGTACAATTCGCGCTGCGCATCCATAGCCCGGCGCAGCTTCTCATCGGCCTCGGCGTAATCAATAGTCTTAATCCACGTCATAAAGAAAAGTTTCCTCGGTTGGGTGATGACAAGTCTAGCAATTGCCGATTCGATTAAGATTATCTAACGATACGTTTAGAGAGCACACAGTAGCGCCTATTTTGAGCTTTTCTCTGTGCAACCTTTGTGGTCTCTGTGTCTCCGTGGTGAACTCGGCAAACCACCACCACAGAGGCACAGAGTTCCACAGAGGACGCACAGAGATCTTCAAACCTGGTCACCACCGAGCACACTTGGGTGCCTGTCTCGCGTTGCCAAAACCATGATTGAGCTATTCCTGCACTGGGCACACAAGTGTGCTTTCTAAACAGTCAGATTACTTTTCGGCGATTCGTCAATCTGAGTTGGGAGCCTTGAGATACCAATTATCCTTCCACTCGTTCAGGTCCGCGGCGAAAGAAAAAGTAGTACACCGGAACGCCCAACAACACCACTGCCACACCCAGGAATGATCGTTTTGGATTATCACTTCCGAGTAACAGAAGTAACAAGCCAACCAGCAGCAGGAAAATAACGGGTGTAACGGGATAACCCGGAGTCAGATACCCTGAGTTGTTTGGTTGTTTTCGTCGGAGAATGAAAAGCGCCGCGATCGTCAGCGCTATGAAGATCACGACCACGAAAACGAAATAAGAGATGATATCGTCAAAACTGCCCACCATCACCAGTATTGATGCCAGCACCGCCTGTAAGCCGATGGCGCGGGCCGGCGTGCCGAAGCGCGGATGAAGGACCGCGACCAACGGAAGGAATAATCCATCGCGGGCCATCGCGAAATAAACCCGCGGCGCCGACATGATGAGGGCGGCAAGGCTACCCAGGACCGCGACTATAACAATGACCGAGAATATTTGTCCGCCGGCCTTACCGAAAAGAACCTCTCCGGCTTGGGCAGCAAACGTCTCGCCTGACGACACTGCCTCCAGGGGCACGAGGTAAAGAAATACCGCGCTGGTCATGATGTAAACCATCGTCACAATCACCACCCCATATATTAAAGCTCGGGGCAGCGTGCGTTGCGGATCGCGTACCTCGCCGGCGAGTTTAGTGACATCCCACCAGCCACCAAAAGAGAAGAAGGCTGCGACCAACGCTCCAGCCAAAGCCCCCACCAACGGAGCCGAGGTTGCTCGCCGCGCAACAAAGGGGGTGAAGTTTGACCAGTCACCAAGTTGGAAACCAAAGCCCCAAAGCAAGAGCAATAGAAGCAGACCGAGTTTGAGAAAAGTAAGCCAGCGCATGAGCCAGGCCCCGAACCTGACCCCAAACATGTTGACGGCGGCCAGCAAACCGATAGCCCCGATCGCCACGCCTTTGACGGCCGCGGGCGAGAGGTTGAGCATGTAGCCAACGTAGCTCGACATGCCAACAGCGAGGGCGGCAGTGAGGCCGGGATCCATTACCAGCAGCGCCATCCAGCCATAAAGGAAAGCGACTGGTCGCCCATACGCCTCGCGCAGATAAACATATCCACCGCCTGCTTCCGGATACCTGGCGGCTAACTCTCCGTAACATAAGGCACCGCAGACTGCCATCGCTCCCATCACCAGCCATACCAGCAGCACCCAAAATGGTGAGGCTAAAGACTTGGCCATGCTCGCGGGAGTCAAAAAAATGCCGACAGCTATTACCTCGCCCACAACCAGGGCGGTTGCCGTGCGAAGACCAATCTGTCGTTTGAGTTCGGGAGGTATGCTCAATTGCTCCGGCAGCCTGCCATGAACTTTTATCGGGTAGGGTTGCGTCGCATAACGTAAAGCAAACTGTTAGTTTGCGGACGATTCGCTAGCATTCAATCCTGCATATTGCGCGCGACGATCCGCAAACTAACAGTTTGCTTTACGGAATCTTAACCTTGCGCGCCGTGCCATCATCGGTAATGACTGTTGCGGGAGTCCGGCGCTCCGCCTTGATAACAAAACCAAGCTTGCGAGACCCTTGACTGTATCGGCCTTGCGGCGCCTCCATACTGACAGTGAAGCCGCCCGTAGTTCGCTCTACGCTCACAGTGGTTCGGCGAAACGCGTCTTGTTTGTAGGCGGGAGTGAGTCCGTCGTCTTCATAAAGCGTGGTCGAGGCTGCGCCTTTATCATCCGGATAAATGTTGAAGGTAATCGGATCAAAAGGCTTCTCGCCAATGTAGTTCATCTCCGGACCCATGGGGATGATAGCCCCGCCGCGAACAAACATCGGCACAGTTTCCAAAGGAGCTTCAACCGAAATCGTGGTTCCACCTTCATACTTCTTGTTCGTCCAGTAGTCGTACCAGATACCTCTCGGAAGATAGACCAGGCGGCGGGTTACATCCGGTTTCATCACTGGCGCCACCAGCAAATCGTTGCCGACCATAAACTGATCATCGAGATTGTAAGTATTGGAATCGTCCTGGTAGTTAAGCACCAGAGGCCGAAACAGCGGCACGCCTGTTCGGTGGGCCTCTTCCAGAGTTGTATAGAGAAAAGGCAGCAGCTGGTACCGAAGCTTCAAATACTTGCGAATGATGTCTTCGTAATGTTTCCCAAACCGCCAGGGCTCCTGATCGTAGCCATCTATCACTTTGTGGTTGCGGCAGAACGGCGCCAGAAAACTCACCTGATACGAGCGCGTCAGCAGTTCACCATTGCCACGACCGATAAAGCCGCCGACGTCACTTCCGACAAAGGGCTGGCCTGACAGCCCCAGACTGGTGAACATCGGTATATTCAGCGCCAGCGCCTCCCAGGTGCTATTCGTGTCGCCGGTCCACATGGTTGAATATCTCTGGATGCCGGAATAAGCGGCGCGGGTGATGACATATGGACGTCGATCCGGTCGCAGCCTTTCGAGGCCTTCATAGGTGGCGCGGGCCATTAACAAAGCAAAGACATTACGATTCTTCGCGTGAGTTGAATTCTCTCCTTCGTCGTAGCTGACTACATCGATCTGGTTCTTACCGGTCTGATCTACAAAGTCAGATGGCTCATTCATGTCAGTCCAAATTCCGGCCACGCCATTGTCGAGGTAGGCGCGGTGCAGATCGCCCCACCACGTGCGCGCGCTCTCGAGCGTGTAGTCGACAAAAGCACTTTCACCCGGCCACACCCTTGGAACAAACAATTCCCCGCTCTTTCGTTTCTGAAAATAATTCTTTTGCACTCCCTGTTCGAAGACGTAGTAGCGCTGATCCTGCGGTTCGAGTTCCGGCGTGATTGAAGTAACCACCGCCGCGCTTTTTGCCATTGGCTGATGCTTCACGCCCGGGTCAACGATGGTGATCAGCCTGACGCCCTGCTTCGCGAGCTTCTCACTGAGCGCTTTCGGGTTCGGAAAGCGTTTGGTGTCCCAGGTAAACACGCGATAACCCTGCATGTAATCGACGTCCAGATGAACCACGTCGAGCGGGAGATCGCGCCGCCGATATTCCTGCACAACTTCCTCGACCATCTTGTCGGGGTAGTAACTCCAGCGACTCTGTTGGTTGCCGAGCGCCCAAAGTGGAGGCAACGGCATGTGACCTGTCAGATCACTGTATCGGCCGAGAATTTTCTTTATCGACGGGCCGTAGAAAAAGTAGTAGTTGAGCTCGCCCCCTTCCGCGCCAAACCACACGCGCTGTTGAGACGACTTCGCAAAATCAAAATAGCTACGGTAGCTGTTATCAAAGAAGATTCCGTAAGCCGCGCCATGCTCAAGGCCCAGATAGAATGGCACCGTCTGATAGATGGGGTCTTTGCCTTCGGTGTATCCAGGAGTATCTGAGTTCCAATTAACAAACGAACTCCGTCGCTTATCCAGCCTGGCCGCCTTCTCTCCCAATCCGTAGAAGTGTTCGTCGAAACCAAATTTCTTGGAAACTGCGACAAAACTGCCCGCGTCAGGATCGAACATCATTCCTTTAAGTAAGCCTTTGGCGTCATAAGCCATCGGCTGCTCATCGGTATTAATAATTTTCCTGGTCTTCACATCACGAAACTCAACCAACAGCGGCGACCGTTTGATGAGAACTTCGATTTCATCCGTCGTGATAACTACGGCATCCGTCGTTTCTGAAAGACTCCAACGCGGGGTGGTCCAATCATGCTTGTCGATCGCCCAGGAATGGTCCCTGGTCGAGAATGGCTTGGCGAAAGAGGCTCGAATACGGACGAGGTCTGGCGCCAGCACAGTTAACTGGACCTGGGAATTGTCGCGACAGTTGAAGAGGACGGTTCTTTCAGTTTTGGTAAAACTGACAACGGCGCCGATCTTGTCCAGTACAGTGACGTCCTGAGCTGGGCTAGTGCCGGCAAAGCCAAGCAGGCAGCAACAGATGGTGATGCACTTTTTCATCTTTTTTGAAGTGCCGCTCGACGCAGCCGTGAAATAATCTCTTCGTTTAGAGGAATAATAAGACGTTCGTTTAGAGTAATAATAATACGTTCGTTTAGAGGTGGGCACCGCCCACCGGTACGACGTAGATAACAACATTCAGCCAGGTAACCGCACGTTAATTATGTATCCGCATCGTTTCTTCCACGGCGCACCGGTGGGCGG
>JANNJZ010000142.1:0-2312 GCA_031396065.1 Pyrinomonadaceae bacterium
ACGTACGTTTGAACAGTATGTAGGCAGAGGTCTCGACATAACCAAAGAGCAGGATCTCGATGATGCGCGGCGGGAAATTGAGAACGCGATTCCTTCAGAACATCTCGACTTCCTGCATACACTGCCTTTCTATCATGAGGATGATTACGCGATTTACGTTCATGCAGGTCTGGAGTTGGAAAAGCATCCAAGCGAAACTGCGCCGCAGGCCCTGCTCTGGATGCGTGATATGGACTTCTACAAAAACTACCGTGGCAAGCCATGTATTTTTGGCCATACTCCGACGCCGCTGCTTCCCCTGCGTGGACGGTTGGGCCGCCATGGCGTTTACATTTCGCACAGCGCGATCGGTATAGACACTGGTTACAACTATCAGTCGCCTCTGACTTGTCTTTCCCTGCCTGACTTCGCGCTCTATCAGACGTTTGCCGATGGCCACGAGGAAACACACCACATCACTTCGTTCATTCCCGAGACGTTGAAGGCGATGCAGAAGAAGGCGGGATTTGGCGGCCGGTGAATTGAACCTGTTGATCGCCGTCGCAGACGAAGACGATCCACGAAAGGACACGAAATTACTCGAACCAGGGACGTCTTTTCGTGCCGCTTCGTGTGATTTCGGGGATCGTTCTGAGCTTTCCATTAGCCCTGCCAGGTCTTAAAGACTTACGGGCTATGATAAAGTAGTCTCTCGCATGAGCTATCAGGACATCATTACTATAGAACCGGGCAAGCGCGGCGGACGCCCCTGCATTCGCGGAATGCGTATAGCGGTTGCAGATGTGCTGGGCTGGCTTGCGGGGGGCATGACGCACGAGCAAATCCTCAGTGACTACCCCGAACTCACCGAAGCTGATATTCGGGCTTGCCTGGCGTACGCTGCTGATCGTGAACGCCGGCTTGTGACTGCTACCACATGAAGCTTTTGTTCGATCAGAACCTGAGCTTCAAACTCTGCCGACAACTATCTGACGTTTTTCCCGGCTCGAACCAAGTGCGCCTGCTTGGTCTGGCCGAAGCCGATGACCAGGAAATCTGGCAGCACGCAAAAGTTAACGATTTCGTACTAGTGTAGTGTTTCATAAATATCTTTACAATGGGACTCATTGGCTATATGCTGCGAGTCACTATGTGGGATAGCTGTGAAGCATTGGCGATTACCGAAGAGCAGCAGGAGATTTTGCAAGCTTGGGTCGCTGCTCGTAACAGTCCGCAGAAAGTAGTCTTTCGTTCGCGCATTGTGTTGGCGGCAGCCAACGGGACCGCGAATCGGCAGATTGCGATCGAGTTGCAGACCAGCCGGCCAACGGTGATCCTTTGGCGCAACCGCTTCCTGGAAGGAGGTACGGCGGCACTGGTTGATGATGCCCCGGGACGCGGTCGCCCTAAACAGATTGCGGCCACCAAGGTCAAGAAAATCGTGGAGGCTACTCTGCATACGACTCCCAAAGCGGCGACTCATTGGAGTGTGCGTACAATGGCCCAAGAACACGGTGTCAGTCCGGCGACCGTGCACCGTATCTGGGATGCCAACGGGCTGCAACCGCATCGCAGCCGGACCTTCAAGCTCTCGAAAGATAAACAGTTCGTCGAAAAGCTCAACGATGTGGTGGGCTTGTACTTGAATCCCCCGAATAAGGCGCTGGTTCTGTGTCTGGATGAGAAGAGCCAAATTCAAGCTTTGGAAAGATCTCAGCCAGGCCTGCCAATTAAGAAGGGTCGTTGCGGCACCATGACGCATGACTATAAGCGTCACGGCACGACCACTCTCTTTGCCGCCCTCAATGTTCTGGACGGCACGGTAATCGGTGAATGTATGCCTCGTCATCGACATCAGGAATATCTGAAGTTTCTGCGCAAGCTTGATCGAGAGATTCCCAGCGGCTTGGACTTGCACCTGGTAGTGGACAATTACAGCACCCATAAGCATGACGAAGTCACCCAGTGGTTGGCCAAGCATCCGCGCTTTCATATGCATTACATCCCCACCAGTTCTTCCTGGCTTAACCTGGTGGAGCGTTGGTTTCGCGAACTCACCCAGAAGCGCCTGCGCCGTGGCAACTTCACTGGTGTAGAAGAGCTCATCGCCGCCATCAAGGAATACCTCGATCAGAACAATAAACAACCAAAACCATTTGTCTGGAATGCTACCGCCCAACAGATCATCGACAAGGTCAATCGTTGTAAAGGAATTTCTGAGACACTACACTAGATCACACGAAACTGCAGGAATTGCCTTTAGTGATTCTTCGTGTAATTTCCTAGCACCCCACGCGGGCTGCCCGCGTGGGGACCCCGCGTGGATTCATGCT
>JANNJZ010000229.1:0-6177 GCA_031396065.1 Pyrinomonadaceae bacterium
GGAGATGGTGATGCCTGGGGACAATGTGGCGATGGAGATCGAGCTGATCGCGCCGATCGCGATGGAGAAGGGCTTGAGATTCGCCATCCGCGAAGGCGGTCGCACAGTGGGCGCCGGCACCGTGTCGGATATTGTTGAATAGGGACTTTAGTCTTGGCTTCTGAGATCTCAGGTTTAAGATTTGAGATCTCAGAAAAGCGAAAGCAACGACAAGGACCAAAGACGGAACGCAAGAGACAAAAGCTACTAAGCACAAAGAACTAGTTAAAAAGTTCAGGAAGTAAGACGATGCCACGCGATAATATTGTTCTTCAGTGTATTGATTGTAAGAGCCGCAACTACACAACGACCAAGAATAAAAAGACCACGCCTGATCGGCTTGAGTTTAGCAAGTTCTGTCGCCGTTGCCGCAAACACACTGACCATAAAGAAACCAAGTAACATTTCCGATTGCCAATTGCCGATTTTCGATTGGTGTTTTGGTAAACGATCAATCGGCAATCGCAAATTGGCAATCGGAAATGTCGGGAGGGGTATAGTGTCAACGGTTAGCACGTCGGTCTCCAAAACCGAAAGTCCGGGTTCGAATCCTGGTACCCCTGCCATTGCAGTAAGAAAAGAGCTTGTATCAAACAGATCGGCAAGACGATGGATGACATAGAAAACCCAGACGCGCCGCTTCCTGCTCCTCGCACCGCTCGCTTTGGCGAGGGGGCCGAGGGTAAAGGCGCGCGTCGCGAGCGCGGGCTGACTGGCCCTAGAGTTGGGCCAATCGGTCGCATGTCGCAGTTTTTGCGTGATGTGCGGGCGGAAATGAAGCGGGTATCGTGGCCCACAGCTAAGGAAGTTAAAAACACCACGATTATCACTCTCATCGCTGTTATCTTTTTCGCGGTTTATTTGTTTTTGGTTGACCATGTGTGGGCCTATTTAATAGGCGGACTTAACCGCGTACTCCTTTGGATTACCGGGGCTTGATTGCCAAGGAAGCACTCTTAATGCAGCAGTGGTTCATACTTCATACTTACTCGGGACACGAGAAAAAAGTGCGCGACAGCCTGAAGGCTCGCGTGCGCGATACCGATCTGGAGAGCGAGATCACGGAAGTGCTGGTCCCGACGGAAACGGTCGTGGAGATGCGGGGAAACAAGAGAATCGAGTCGTCCCGCATGTTCTACCCGGGTTACGTGCTCGTGCAAATCGAATGCGATGAGCGTGGTCATATACCTGACAACGTTTTTCATATGATCAAGTCAACCCCGAAGGTGACCGGGTTCGTTGGCGGACACAATCCCACGCCGCTAACTCCGCAGGAAGTGGATCAGATCGTTCATAACGTGACTGAAGCCGCCGAGAAACCGAAACCGAAGTTCTCTTACGCTTCCGGCGAAACGGTTCGCATCAAATCGGGACCCTTTCAAAGCTTTACCGGGAAGGTTGAAGAGGTAAACGAAGACAAGTCCACGCTCAAAGTGACGGTTACGATTTTCGGCAGGTCGACTCCGGTTGAATTAAATTTCCTGGACGTCGAGAAAGTGACATTTTCGGAAGAGGAGTGAGAGTAATGAGTGATGAGTAATGAGTGATGAGATTCGTTAGACTCATTACTCATCACTCATTACTCATCACTAGTTAAATTATGGCAAAGAAGATTACCGGTTATATCAAGTTGCAGGTTCCTGCCGGGAAGGCTAATCCGGCACCGCCGATCGGCCCGGCACTGGGCCAGCACGGCGTCAATATCATGGAGTTCTGCAAGGCTTTTAATGCCAAGACTGCGCAGATGGATCCGGATCTCAAAATACCGGTCGTCATCACAGTCTTTGCGGATCGCTCGTTTACTTTTGAGACCAAAACCCCTCCTGCGGCCGACCTGCTCAAGAAAGCTGCCGGCATTTCCAAGGGGTCAGGGAAGCCCAACCGAGAGAAGGTAGGCACGATCTCGAAGGCTAAGGTGGAAGAGATCGCCAAGACCAAGCTTCAGGATCTCAATACGACCAGTTTGGAAGCGGCGATTAAGACGATTATGGGCACGGCTCGTCAGTTGGGCCTTACGATTGAGTAAATTTCGGATTGCGAATTTCGGATTGCAGATTTGCTCTGCTCCCCGGGTTCGTTTTTTACAAAAGAGGGAGAGGTATTGTAGGTCGGGGCGAGGATTTCAAAATCCGAAATTCGCAATCCGAAATCCGCAATTCTCGCTTGAACCTCGGAGATAAGAAAATGAAGAAGCACGGAAAGAAATACAACGCTGCGGCAGAGAAGATTGAGGCTGGACGCAAGTATAACCTCGAAGATGCCGTCAGCAAGGTGAAAGAGATCGCCTTTGCCAAGTTTGATGAGACCGTTGAATTGACTATGTGGCTCGGTGTCGATCCTCGCAAGGCTGACCAGTTGGTGCGCGGCACAATTGTGCTGCCGCACGGCTTGGGCAAGTCGAAGACGGTCCTGGTTATCGCCCAGGGCGATAAGATTAAGGAAGCCCAGGAAGCGGGCGCGGACTTTGTCGGCGGCGAAGACATGGTCGAGAAGATCAAGGGTGGATGGCTTGATTTCGATGCGGTGGTCGCCACTCCCGACATGATGCGTCTAGTCGGTGGTTTAGGAAAAGTGCTCGGCCCGCGCGGCCTGATGCCCAACCCTAAAACCGGTACCGTAACCTTCGACGTGAAGACGGCAGTCACTGAAACCAAGGCTGGTAAGGTTGAGTATCGGGTCGATAAGACAGGCGTGATTCATTGCCCGGTCGGGAAGGTTTCCTTCGAGGCGGACAAGTTGGTTGGCAACACCAAGATGTTGCTTGAGGCCGTCGTCAAGGCAAAGCCATCAACCGCCAAAGGCAAGTATGTGAAGAAGGTCAACCTGGCGGCAACGATGGGTCCCGGTGTTTTGATTGACGAAGTGGCCTACGTGAAATAGGTGTGAGGAGCTAAGCAGATGAAAACGAAAGCACAGAAACAAAAGGACCTGGAAGCTCTCACAGAGCAGTTTAAGAACGCGAAGGCTGCGATGGTAGTCGGATTCAAGGGGATGACTGTTCCCAAGGATCAGGAACTGCGCAATCAACTGCGTGAGGCAGGCGTGAGCTACGGGGTGGTGAAGAATACCCTCGCCCGCAAAGCCGCCGAGGGCACCGCGTTCGAGCAAGCGACGGATCAGTTTAAGGGCGTGACAGCTGTGGCGCTTAGCAACGAAGATCCGGTCAATCTGTCGAAGGCCATTTCCAAGTTTGCCAAAGCAAACCCTGAAATTTTCCAGTTCAAGGTGGGCATTGTCGAGGGCAAGGTGGTTGAGTTGCGCGACGTTGAGGCGATTGCCAGCCTGCCTTCGAAGGACGAGTTGATTGGGAAAATAATGTTCCTGATGAACGCCCAGGCTCAGCGCCTGGCTACCGTCTTATCAGCGGTGCCGCGCAACCTGGCAATTGTATTCAAGCAGGTTGGTGACCAAAAGAGCGGAGAGACCGCTTAAGGATTTTGGAATGCGGAATGCGGAGTGCGGAATCACATCGATCCGCAATCCGAAATCCGGATTCTGCAATAGAAGCACAGGGCCGGACGCGGACAAACGAGCGCAGCGATGAGTCAGATCGTTCCTGGCGCTTCGGACGTTTTTTCCAGTTGCGATGCAGTAACTAGAAAAGAGTTCCGTGGGTTCTCCTGCTGCGAACATGAAAACAGACAGCAACAAAAGAACCCTTTGAGGAGGATTAGGTAATCATGGCACTTTCAAATCAAGAAATCGTTGACGCTCTGAAGGAAAAAAGCCTTCTGGAGACTTCTGAATTGGTGAAACTGATCGAGGAGACGTTCGGCGTTTCCGCAGCCGCAGCAGCGGTGGCAGCTCCGGCAGCCGGTGGCGGCGGAGAAGCGGCGGCCCCGGCGGAAGAGCAGACCGAGTTTGACGTAATCCTGCAAGCCATTGGCGCTAACAAGATCAACGTGATCAAGGTTGTTCGCGAAGTGACGGCGCTCGGCCTGAAGGAAGCAAAGGATCTCGTCGAAGCGGCTCCGAAGGCTGTAAAAGAAGCTGTTTCGAAAGAAGAGGCCGAAACCGTCCGGCAGAAGCTGGCCGATGCAGGCGCAACAGTAGAAGTTAAATAAATTAGTTCATAGTCCAAAGTCCAATGTCCAAAGTCTTAGCGTGCGCTCTGACTTTGGACCTTGGACTAGCGACATTGGACTGTGGTTTCGTGGCTTGACACTCAAGGGCGTAGTGTTTAAGTTAAGAGAGTATTGAGGGCGCTGGCATTACTCCAAAAAATTTGACGAAGAATCATCCGCTTTTTTGGTAATCAAGCGGTCGGGGCATTCTGCGCTCTGGCCGCGCCTTGGCGTTTCTGGATAATTTTAGATTTTTGATTGCGGATTTTAGATTGGCGCGCATCGCGTGCGCTTAGTCCCGAAATCGGCAATCAACAATCGCCAATCGATAATCTGGTAAGGAACCTCTCATGTCTGCAAATCTGCTTCAAACAATAAATACAGGGTTAGGAAAGCGTACGAGCCAGGCGCCTGTGCGCGTAGATTTCTCCAAGATATCCACCGCAGTGCGAATCCCGAATCTGATTGAGATTCAGCGGGAGTCTTACAATCGTTTTCTGCAAATGGACTTCTTGCCGGAGGAGCGCGAGAACACCGGCCTGCAGGCTGTCTTTCAGTCAGTCTTTCCAATCTCCGATTTCCGAGGGACGGCAACGCTGGACTTTGTCGAATATCAGATTGGTAACTGGCAGTGTAAGTGCGGCAGGTTGGAAGGCCTTAACTACCTTCGGGCAAACTGCAAAACCTGCGGATCGACAATCAAGGTGAATCCATTGGCGGCGGGTGAGACGCTTTGCCACAAGTGCGGCACGTTTAACTCGGTGCGCCCGCAACTCTGTGAGAATTGCGGCGAACCTGTCGGACTAAAGCACAAGCACGATCAGCAGGAATGCCAGGAGCGCGGCATGAGCTACAGCGTGCCCCTCAAGGTGAAAATTCGCCTCACTGTTTACGATAAGGATCCGGAGACTGAGGCGCTTTCAATTCGGGACATCAAGGAAGAAGAAGTCTTCTTTGGCGAAATCCCGCTGATGACCGACAACGGCACCTTCATCATCAATGGTACCGAGCGCGTAATCGTTTCGCAGCTCCATCGCTCACCCGGCGTGTTTTTCAAACGCGGCGCTATTTACATTGCCAAGATCATTCCCTACCGCGGCTCGTGGGTTGAGTTTGAATACGATCAAAAGAATCTGCTCTACGTCCGCGTGGGCAAACGTAAATTCCTTTCGTCTATTTTCCTCCGCGCC
The DNA here is from genome assembly GCA_031396065.1 of Pyrinomonadaceae bacterium. Lineage (GTDB taxonomy): Bacteria > Acidobacteriota > Blastocatellia > Pyrinomonadales > Pyrinomonadaceae > PSRF01. Next base: position 5,294 of record JANNJZ010000229.1, read on the forward strand.
CTGGGTCTTTGGTTTGGCAAGGAGATAGACGGGAAACTGGTTAAGAGTGATTCGGTGCTCGAAGAAAGAGTTAAAAATGCTTCGTTTGCCGACGAAGACATTTTGCGCGCCCTTTATGTAACCGACGAGATTCGGGTTGAAGAGGGACGCCTGATGATCCAGGTCCCCGAGGAGGCTTCAACCAACCTGGTCGGGATGAGGGTCGACTTCGACATCAAGGGAAAGGGTCCCGACCCGATTGTGCGCGCCGGGAAGAAGGTTACGGCGTCGGCCCTGGAAGCCTTACGGAAGGCAAAGATCGGCGAGGTCGAGATTGACACTCAGCAGTTCGACGGTGCCTACGCTCTTTCCGATGTCGTCAACAAAGAAAGTGGCGAGGTAATTCTCGAAGCCAACAACGAGATCAATCCAGCCAAGCTGCAGGAAATCGTTGAAGGTGGCATCGATAGTTTCTCAGTCTTCTTTCCGGAACGCGATGATATTGGTCCAATTCTTTCGCAGACCCTGAAGAAGGATGTCATCACCAAGCCTGTTGATGCTCTTTTGGAAATTTATCGGAAGATGCGTCCCGGCGACCCACCGACAGTTCAGACTGCCTATAAGTTGCTCGAAGCTATGTTCTTCGATCCGCGGAAGTTTGATTTCTCTCGAGTGGGCCGACTGAAGTTCAATATCAAGATGGGCAAGCCGGAGCGCGATCGCATCAACGATCCTTTGCTATCGGCGAAAGACTTTTACGAAGTGGTTTCTTACGTTTTGAAGATGCGCAAGAACCCATCCGAGTATCAGGCTGACGACATTGACCATCTTGGCAACCGGCGTGTCCGCGCAGTTGGGGAACTGTTGGAAAACCAGTTCCGCATCGGCCTTGAACGCATGGAACG
>JANNJZ010000233.1:0-14504 GCA_031396065.1 Pyrinomonadaceae bacterium
GCCGCCGGTCGAGCGAGTTCAACAACGCACCGAGGCCCTCTCCGGAGCGCAACGCGGCAATCAGATTCTGCTCAGCTGGCCCTCCCCTCAGCGAAATGCCCCGGATGGCAGCGTGCAGAGTATTCGCCGCGTTGATGTTTACCGGCTGGCAGAAAAACCACGCGCCGCGCTGGCTCTAACGGAAGAAGATTTTGGCACGCGGTCCACCCTGATTGGCTCTGTTGATTACGATCAAATCAAGAATGCGAGCGACGTTCTCACCTACACGGACACGCTCGAACTTGCCGGCCAACCCGCGCGATTGCGTTATGCCGTTCGTTACGTGAACGCTTCGGGGCAGCGGGCTGCTTTCTCAAACTTTCTCTTAATTGAGCCTGCCGCCCGAGTTGCCCAAGCCCCGACGCTGACCACCAGCGGCAAGGAAGTTAACGAAGACGCCATCAACATCTCCTGGCAACCTCCCGCAGCCAATATCGATGGGTCAACGCCGGTGAATCTGCTCGGCTACAACGTCTATCGAATGGAAGCCGCACAAAATGAAGTCAGCGAGACTCCACTTAACAGCGCACCGGTTTCCGGAACTGAGTACCGCGATCAGAAATTTAAGTTTGGCGAAAACTATCGATATATCGTGCGGGCAGTTTCTTTGGGAACGGAAGGTGGGCAGGTCGAGAGTTTGAATTCTAGTTCTATTTCCATCACGCCGGTTGATACCTTTCCGCCCTCTGCGCCGGTGCGGATCTCAGTTGCGCCGGCGCTCGGCCAGCTTGGGTTCTTTTTCGCGGCCAACCCGGAACCTGATCTCGCAGGATATAACTGGTACCGGTCGACTGATCCCAACCTGCCGAAGGATAAATGGGAAAAGTTAAACTCCGAACCACTGACCAGGACAACGTTCCAGGATAACAAGGTGGAGTCGGGTAAACGCTATTACTATTATTTGACGGCAGTGGATCAAGCTGGGAATGTCAGCGAGCCATCCGAAGTCGTATCCGAAACGGTGCCATAAGACGACATGAAACTTTGCCGGGTTAGACACAAGAGTTTTGCAGGCGCGCGGTTCGCTCACCTTGATGAAGACCAGCTATGGCTTCTGGATGAAGGTGAGCAGTATCGGACGGAGTTTCCTCGGGAGCAATCAATTCCCTTTGACGAGGCGGAGTTCCTGCCGCCCGTCACACCTTCAAAGATTGTCTGTGTTGGACGAAACTATGTCGAGCATGCCGCCGAACTCGGCAACAAAATGCCCGACGAACCGCTGCTGTTTCTCAAACCACCGTCGGCCCTAATCGCAAATGGTGAAGCTATTCAGCTGCCTCGAGAATCGAAGCAGGTTGAGCATGAAGGTGAGTTGGGAGTCGTAATGGGACGCCGAGCGCGGAACCTTACGAGCAGCGAATATCCGCTCACATATGTTCTCGGTTATACCTGCGTCAACGATGTGACCGCGAGGGATTTGCAGCGAAAGGATGTGCAGTTTACGCGGGGCAAGGGTTTCGATACGTTCTGTCCGGTCGGCCCCTTTATCGTTGATGATATAGACCCGCTCAACGTTAACGTTACCACTCGTCTCAACGGGGTAGTGAAACAACAGGGTTGCACTGCGGACATGGCGTTTTCAGTGCCCACCCTGATCAGGTATATCTCAAACATCATGACACTCTATCCCGGAGATTTGATTGCCACGGGAACGCCCGCCGGCGTTTCTCCAATGCAAGCCGGCGATGTTGTCGAAGTTGAAATAGAAGAGATCGGAATACTGCGTAACCCTATTTTGTAGATCCACGGGCGCCGTGGTTGATTGCCGCAGCATGTAAAGCAAACTGTTAGTTTGCGGTGTTCGGTTAGCTTTCAGGTAGATTAGCTTTCAAGTAGATTGTGACCTATCAACGCAAACTAACAGTTTGCTCTACACACTCAAGACGCCTCGTAATCTTAACCGGAGGTCTTCATGAAGTTTTTTCTAGATACTGCCAATCTTAATGAAATCCGCGAGGCAGCGGCCTATGGGATTGCCGATGGGGTCACCACTAATCCTTCTTTGATTGCAAAAGAGGGGGACGTAGACTTTAAACAACACATCGCCGCTATCTGTGGGATCGTTGCCGGGCCCGTGTCAGCCGAATGCACCAGTGAGGACGCGGAAGGCATGTTGCGCGAGGGACGCGAGTATGCCGCGATTGCTCCAAACGTTGTCGTTAAATGTCCGTTAACGCGGGAAGGTTTGAAAGCCACGCGGCGGCTGTCCGACGAAGGCATCAAGGTGAATGTGACGCTTTGCTTTTCGGCGGCCCAGGCCATTATGGCGGCCAAAGCTGGTGCATCCTTCATCAGCCCATTCATCGGGCGGTTAGATGATATCGGCGAGAACGGGCTCGTACTGCTAAGTGACATCGTCGAGATTTATGCAAACTACTCCTGGCCTACAGAAGTCCTGGCCGCTAGCATCCGACACCCGATTCACGCAATCGAGGCAGCGCGCATGGGCGCCGATATCGCCACGATGCCTTTCAAAGTAATCGATCAGATGTTCAATCATCCGTTGACCGACAAAGGTCAGGCGCAATTCCTGGCAGACTGGCGGAAGAGCGGCAGGAAGTGATCTGGCCAAGACATTCAGGAAGCTTCGGGCAAGTGTTTTCGACGCGTAGCGGGCGTTAGCCCGGCGTTTCAACGCCGGGTCCACTTTGTTACCTTGGGTTCTCGTCGCGTAGCGACGATTGAATTCGCCCCAAGCTCAGACGTCGCTACGCGACGTGGGTACTTACTTGGCCTTTCCCGGCCCTGCCACCCGACGCGGGCTGCCCGCGCGGGGACCCCGGTTGAAAGGCCGGGCTAAACTCATACCGCCGCTACGCGTCGAAGACACTTGACGTACCGCCGCTACGCGTCGAAGACAGTTGATCAGAGCGTCCTAAAGTGTGTTGGACACACACGAACAGTGATCCTCGTACGCACTTATAAATACGACGGTACCGAGCATCGAAGCTGGCCGGCGCAAGTCTTGAAGCAAGAGGGCTCACTCATAGTCCTTGACGCCACATTCGCTGACGAAGTCGTTCACGATCTTCTCGGAACTATCGCGAGCGGAACTCACAGTCTTGAATACTATTGGCTGGATCGCTGGTACAACGTGTTTCGTTTCGCGCAGCCAAATGGTGAACTGAGAAACTACTATTGCAACGTGAACCTGCCTCCGACTTTCGATGGCGAGGTTTTGAGTTACGTGGATCTTGATTTGGATATACTGGTGGAGCCGGATTTCTCGTATCAGATACTCGACGTCGAGGATTTTGAGACCAACGCGAAACTTTATCGTTATCCGGCTGAAGTAGAAGCTAATGCCAGGCGGGCAGTTGAGGAGCTGGAGAGGATGATTCAGGCTCGCGAGTTTCCATTTAGCGACCTGGCTTGAAAGATTGACTGGTTCTTCTCTTTGCCTTCTCTGTGTTCCTTGTGTCTATGCGGTGGATAGGATCGAAACGTCACCACGGAGACACAGAGAACCCAGAGGAGGCACGGAGAACACCCGACCACGGATTCGACTAGATCTAATATGACTTCGAAACAACAGCCCAAACAATCCAAATCCAAACTCGAACGATTGAAAGACCGTTCCCGACTTGCCGAAGCAGGCGGGGGCTCCGATCGCATCGAAAAGCAGCATGCCGCCAACAAGATGACCGCGCGCGAGCGCATTGAATTCCTGTTGGATGAAGACAGCTTTGAAGAGTTTGACAAACTGGTGGTGCATCGCTCCCGCGACTTCGGCATGGAGGAGCAAATATATCCCGGTGATGGCGTGATTACCGGCTATGGCATGATTGATGGCCGCCGGGTCTTTGTCTTTGCTCAGGACTTCACCGTCTTTGGCGGTTCCCTCTCGGAGACTCACGCTGAAAAGATATGCAAAGTTCTCGACCTGGCCATGAAGGTGGGCGTGCCGGTCATTGGCCTAAACGATTCGGGTGGGGCCCGTATCCAGGAAGGGGTTGTTAGTCTTGGAGGTTATGCCGATATCTTTCTGCGCAACACCCTCGCCAGCGGCGTCATCCCGCAGATTAGCTGCATCATGGGGCCGTGCGCCGGCGGCGCAGTCTACAGCCCGGCCATCACCGACTTCAACGTGATGGTCAAAGACACTTCTTACATGTTCATTACCGGTCCCGACGTGATCAAGACTGTGACTCACGAAGACGTAACCAAGGAGGAACTGGGAGGCGCGATGACTCATAATCGCACCTCGGGCGTGGCCCACTTCGCTGCGGATTCAGACGAGCATGCGCTGCGCACCGTGCGCGAACTGCTTTCGTTTATTCCCTCAAACAACCTTGAGGATGCGCCCCGCGTTAACCCAACGGATTCCCCTGAACGGGCTGACTCGAGTCTCAATAGTATTGTTCCCGAAGCTTCAAATCAGCCCTACGATATTCGTGAAGTCATCAACCGCGTGGTGGACGACGGCTACTTCTTCGAGGTGCAGCAACATCACGCGCCAAACATCTGCATCGGCTTTGCCCGGCTCGATGGCCGCTCTGTTGGCATCGTGGCCAATCAGCCAGCTTTCCTGGCGGGAGTTCTCGATATCGATGCTTCAGTAAAAGCAGCGCGCTTCGTCCGATTCTGCGACTGCTTCAACATCCCACTCATAACCTTTGAAGACGTGCCCGGCTTCTTGCCGGGCGTTTCGCAGGAACACGGCGGCATCATCCGTCACGGCGCCAAGCTGCTATATGCGTTTGCCGAAGCAACCGTGCCGAAGTTAACCGTGATCACGCGCAAGGCGTACGGCGGGGCTTACTGCGTGATGGCTTCGAAGCACATACGGACTGATGTCAATTTCGCATGGCCGTCGGCGGAGATTGCAGTGATGGGGGCAGAAGGCGCGGTTGGCGTGTTGTATCGACGCGAGATTAACGAGGCGAAGGACCAGGAGGCTGCGCGTCACGCGCGAATTCTTGAGTTGGAAGATAAGTTTGCCAGCCCTTACGTTGCCGCCGAACGTGGGTTCATCGACGAAATTATCGAGCCTGCGCAGACAAGACCAAAACTCATCCGCGCGCTTTCTCTTTTGGAAAACAAGAGAGACACCAACCCGCCAAAGAAGCACGGCAACATTCCGTTGTGAAACAAACCTGACTTGTCTGGGCAGAATAATTAACCAGGACACGATCAACGATCACGAAGCAGCACGAAACGCCGTTCGCATATTTTCGTGTGATCGCGGATCGGAGCGCTGAGGATGACAAAGCAAGCGTCTCCTTGAAATCAGGTAGTGAGTCAGTTCAATTTGGCTGGCTCTGACGTTGCTCTACAGAACCAAGCGCGGTAGCGCCGGATCGCAGAGTCAACTTCAATCATCGAATGAATGCGTGCGAATCATTATCATCCGAACGTCACTCCAGGATCCGGCGCTACCGCACTCGCTTCTGTAATAATGCCGACCCCGTCAAGACACACCACGGAGGCACAGAGAACACAGAGGATGCACAGAGAAATGCGAGGTCTGTGCATTCGTACCGCGCAGAAACAAGACGGACAGTTAGTGATCGGCTGACGTTACGAATTCTATCAATCGGCGGCGGGGGTCGAAAGTGATTTTGAAAGGATAGAGCGCATCCCGACCCAAAATCACGGGAACGTCAGTATCCATTTTCGAAAGGATGTCGGTAGGAATTCCGCGCAACACAAGTTCACCAATACTGATGGTGGTGGGCGACACGCGTCGCGAGAAAATGGTGCCTCCACTGATGTCGCGCACGCCTTCCGTATTTGCTGGTCCGCGGTTGCCTATAACCAGGGCGTTGCGTTCACTAACGGCGAGACCGAAACCTGACCCAGTATCCAATAGCGCGAGCCGGCCATCACCTAGCCTTACGAAAGGCCGGTTACTGCCACCCTGTTTCAGCCAGGGCACGACAGCTCCCTCACCCGCTGGTTCCCTTCTCAGCGAGCCAACAACATTCGGGACTACTGCTTCAATCAGTTGATTCGAAATATCGATAGAATAGCCAAGGGGCGCGTAGCTGTCGGTGGGGTCAAGAATTCCGTCAATACCAGGTGCCAGCGAGGAAACTAGCAGCGCCGTTTTCTGGGAGGAAAGTTTGTTGCCTCGTTCTCCCAGAGCCATCTGACCAATGACGGCTTCGCGATTGGAAGAAATTCTTGCCGAGCTAAGTCCACCTATTATCGTGGGACGTACCGTTCTACTCTGGAGTTGTGCTGCACTTGCAGCCCGTTCAGTAATGACGTTGAGGCCCGCGCCTGTGTCAATGGCGAAGATATAAGGCCCGCTCCCATCAAGCCACACTCTTACCAGTAGACCAGTTTCCTTCTCAACGCGAAATCGTGCCGGCAGCGGCAGAGGCCCGACCGCGGCGCTGCCGGTCGGAGGTGGGGTAATCGAATGGGCAGTTCCGTCGATTGGAACTGCCCACACAATTGCTGCCACCGCGCTTAACGCAATCAAGCGCATTGCTCTCATTTTCATCATCGCCTCCGCCCAAATAAGTTGCGGTTAATAGCGTCGGGTGCGATTGCGGAGCTTGTAAGTGTACAAAGCCGAGCCGCCACCACCAGCAAGGGCGCCAATTGCCGCACCTTTCTTGCCACCAAACAGCGCGCCGACTCCAGCACCGCCAGCGGCACCCATCGCCACCGTCAGTTTATCGCGGTGCTTTGACCAAAAACTGCGTTTCTGTGGTTGTCGATAATCATAATAGACCCTGCGTGAACTCGAGGAATTCCGCGCTACGGCACGGCTTGTATTCCGATAGACCGTACGTGGCTGACTGTAGGCAGTTGTCTGCCTGTAAGCAGTTCCCTGCGATCCGGCGACCCCAGTCTCACATGCCTTAAATCCATCGGCGAACCCGGTTTTGTATGCGGTAAGCTCCTCAGATGTGTTGAACCCAGCAGGGGTGAACTGTTCACGACCAGAAACCTCGGCCTGGTATTGCGCAAACTGAGCGTTCTGTGCGTTTGGGTTTCGTAGAGTACCAAGTGTCGCGGGCTCGACTTCAGCGGATGCCTTATTTGAATGCATCACAAACGCACCAACCGATCCTCCGATTAGGGCAGCCACCAAGGCTACCGGCAGCAATTTATTAGTCATAATCATCGCTCTCATTCTCCTTGCTAAAAACTTGTTTGGTTCTCCTGAGCACTGTCTCTTGAGCAAGGAGCGTTCCCTCGAGAGCGTTAATAAGTGAGATTGAGCAGGACCTTGCATTCCTCAGAGGAATCGAGTGAATGCAATCAGATTGTCGTTTAATACCAACAACTTTTCTTTTCGTCGAGATGAGTGATTACCCGATATGGAGTCATCAGCCATTCGATATCCAACGCGGAAGGGCGTTACTTTGGGTCGCTCAGACGATCATAGTACGAGTCCCCAGTGCGAGGTTTACCTTTGCGGAACTTTGCGGGTACTTCGCGATCTTTGCGGTGCTCGGGGGTTGCTTTAACCGCAAAGCCCGCAGAGCAGCCGCAAAGTTCCGCAAAGGAATGAAGGAATCTTGAGTGAGCGAGCTGGTTGGCGGTCTGAGTTGCGAATTCACGGGGTGAAATGAAAAAGGCCGGAGATTTCCCCGGCCTTTTTGGTTAGCTTGAGTGCGCTCTATGCAGCCTTTTGCAACGCCGCGGGCTTGTTTTCCCGCAGAATCTCCAGCGCCTTCTTCAACTGCATATCTTCTTGAGGCTTCGGAGCCACTGGTTCCGGAGCTGGCTCTGGTTTGTCAGTTGGTGGTTTGGCCGGTTGGTCCTCCTCATTGCCAGTCAGATCGTCAGGATCAACTGCTTCAGCGAGTTCAGGCCGTTTCACTTCGACTGAAGGAGTCACCCCTGAATGGCTGCGATCCTCGCCCAGGAAAGACTTACCACTGGCGGAAGCCCATTTGACTGTGGTTAATAACAAACCATCACCGCCACGCAAGGTGAACAGCTGTTGCTCTGCTCCCGCGCCAAAGCTCTTCTCGCCAACTACATCGCCGCGATTGCGTTCCAGCAAGGCAGAGGCAACTACCTCTGCAGCTCCCGCGGTGCCACTGTCTATTAAAGCGACCACCGGACCCGAGAAAATTGCAGCCTTTGCATCAGCAGTAAACGTCTTAAGTGTTTTGCCTTCCCTACCGGATGTTTGGGCAAGCATTCCTTCTTTAATGAAGAGATTAGCTACCGCTACCGCCTCGTCGATGGAACCGCCGGCTGTGCCTCGGAGGTCGACAATGATTTTTTGCGCGCCCTGTTTGACCAGGTCCATCACCCGCGCGCGTGCGTCCGCTGCCTCTCCCGCAGCAAAGCTATTCACCCGAAGCACACCGATCTTACCTGGCTCCATTCTCGCCTCGGCAGCCGGGGAGCGGAACGAACTACGTTTAACCGCCAAGGTCAGCGGCTTGGTGTTTGCGCGAAGAACGCGCAACTTTACTTCTGAACCGGATGCACCATTCAAGAGTTGTTTGGCGTCGTACAGCGAGATGTCGCGCGTGGCTTTGCCGTCGATGTACTCAATGATGTCCCCAGCGCGGATGCCGGCTTGATCAGCGGGAGAGCCTTTCATCGGCGCAATCACGTAGAGAAAAGAAGCCACCTGAGACAGCTCAGCTCCGATTCCTACCTGATTACTCTTTGCACTCTCATTAAAGTCGCGCACCTGCTCCGGAGTTAAGTATGTCGAGTAAGGATCAAGTCCGTACGCCAAACCTCGCAATGCGCCGGCTCGGACCTTTTCCATATTCGGCTCATCCACATAATCGTTTTGAATATGCTGAAGCACACTTTCAAAAATTCGGAGCTGGTCGTTTGGATTATTGGCTGGCTGTTGAGCGCGCGTGGAAATCCAGCCCCCGACAACTGTATAAACAGCCATTGTGGCGGACACTAAAATTAGTGCGAACTTAGTGCGAAATGACATTAGTTACCTCGTGATGGTGGCGTTAGATCCGATCGTCAACATGCGTTTTTCGGAAGCCGGTCGTATCATACAGGCGGTAAGTTGTGTGCGCAACCCAACTTTCTTCGGTATTTGCTCAGACTTTTAGCCGTCTTTTGCGGCTTCGGGTGCGCATTTAATCACTCAAGAAACATGAAAGCAGACAATGAGAACAACGCTATTCGGGCCCCTATCGTCGCCATCGATCTGGGCAAGAAGCGGGTTGGCATTGCCGTTTCGGATGCTTTATCAATTTCGATAACCCGACTCGCCGCCATTCCCCGGACTAACTGGAAGCAACTGCTTCGAGATGTTGATAATCTGATACAACGCTTTGACGCTCAAACAGTGGTAATTGGTTTACCGCTCAGCCTAAATGGTTCTTGCGGTGATTCAGCCCTTGAAGTTCGCCGGGTGGCGCAAAAGTTCGCGCGATCGTTGAGAGTTCCGGTTTACCTGCAGGATGAGCGTCTCAGTTCGGTAGAAGCTGAAGAAAACCTTCGGGCACAGGGTCACAAACAGGATCAACTACCAATGCTGATCGACAGCGAGGCAGCGGCGGTAATCCTGCGAGACTTCCTGGTTGACGATCAGGAAAAGATCGTTGTGCCGGGTTCTTGAGAGATTCCTTTAAGAGGAGTTTACGGCAGCCTCCCGCCGACGGTGGCGGCTTGACACGAAGTTCATATTTTAGCGGGCTAGCTAATCTGACGACACAATGAAACGTATCCTATTAATCCTTTTCTTGCTCCTCCTGATAATTTCGGCGGCTAGCGCTGCCTGGGTTTACCGCGATCTGCACACTCCAATCAAGCACGCGAAGCAGGGCCGCTACGTGGAGATTCCCAGGGGCTCATCGCCAACAGCAGTGGTTAGCAAGCTCGCCGCGGAAGGCATCATCAAGCACCAGTGGCCTTTCATCCTTTACCTGAAGCTGACCTCAAGCGGGTCTCAGTTGAAAGCGGGCGACTACGACTTCCCCTCACCAATTTCGCCGGTGAGTGTGCTGGCCCGACTGCGAACCGGCGAGCAGCGTCTGATTAGGCTGACTGTGGTCGAAGGCTGGACACGTTGGGACATTGCCAATGCGATGCTCAAGATTCCTGAACTTCAACTGACGGATTCAGCTGCTGCACTACTTTTAATGAATAACGTGAGCTTGATAAAAGACCTGGATCCAGTCGCCGCCAACCTTGAGGGTTACCTCTTCCCTGACACTTACGACTTTCCGCCGGACACAAAGCCCGCAGCGGTAATCGCGATCATGGTGAAACGGTTTCGCAAGGAGTGGAAACCCGAATGGTCGCAACAAGCCAGCAAGCTGCGGCTGACTCCGCGCGAGGTTGTCACTGTAGCTTCGCTGATAGAAACCGAAGCAAAGCTCAGCGAGGATCGCCCCCTAATTGCATCCGTTATTTACAACCGACTCAAGATCAATATGACCCTGGCGGTTGATTCGAGTGTCATCTACGCCTCGAAACTCGAAGGAAAGTGGCGCAATGATGGCAAGGTTTATAAGAGCGATGTCGAACGGAGATCCCCTTACAACACCCGACTTCACGCTGGCTTGCCCCCGGGTCCAGTCGCATCGCCCGGCAAGAGTGCCCTGGAGGCTGCTCTCAATCCCGCCCAAACAGACTACCTTTATTACGTCCGCGAACCATCGCGCAACGATGGCGCTCATAATTTCTATAGTAGCGATAGGGATTTTGGTGTTGGGGTAAGAGCACTTCGAAACTGGGAGCAGCAAAGAGATGCGGCCAAATCGAAATAGCGACGTCGGCAAACCCTATCTGTTATTTGTCTTTTATTGGCCCAGGGTTAGGTTTTACCTAACTTCGAACCGGTGGGCGGTGCCCACCTCTAAACGAACGAATTTGTCTTAAACCAATAATGTTGACTCAAGAAAAAAGTCCTCCTTGAAATTGATGGGGCCTTAATCTATTCTCGCTTTGTCGATCTCCCCAGTTGAATCTTTACGATCAGTGCTTAACTGCAAGAAGGTGTTCTTATGATCAGGCTAGCAAGTTTACTCCTCATCGTGGCGTTGAGTGTTGTTTCGGCCTGGGCCCAGGGCAAAGGCGTTGACAAAACGACCGAGCGGGTTCGGGATACTGGGAGTGCCGGAAGTAACAGCACCAAGACCACCACTGGCACTGGCACCGGAATGGATTTTGGAGGTGGGCGAACTCCGGTGGTGGTGCCACTACCCAATCCTTACCGCCTTACCGCGAGGCGCGATGTGCTGGTGAAGGCCATCACCGATGTGATGCGAGATCGAAAGTTGATTGTTGACGAGGCAGCCTCGAGACCGGCGGAAGGCATCATCGTCAGCCAGCCATACACCTTCATCAAGGGTGCAGTCATCACGCAAACGGAATTGGGCAGGTATGCCGATTTCACGACATCGAGTGCGCGCGGCTGGACCAGGGGACGCTACACCTTAACCGTCGAGGTGCAACCGATCGACGGAAACAGCGCCAATGTTTCAGTCAACGCCAAAATCGAAGGTAGAACGGACGGGGCCACCGGAGCCGAGTGGACTACGCTTCGCAGCTCAGGCATCGTTGAAGACGAATTCCTGTCCGCGCTAATCACCAGTATCACAGGCGGACCTCCTCCGGGACGCGTCGAATAGGGAAAGAACCGACTCTGCTTTTTAAAGTGATACCTGAGCAAGACAATATTCAAATGGCTGATTCTCTTCACAAAGAACTATTCCTTGAACCAAAGAGTACCTTTGGGTTGAAGCTTACCGCGGCGATCGCTGCCTTTGTCGTTACGCTCGGCATAGTTGTTGGCTTTGCAGCTTTGCGCCAACGTCACGCTGAAAAGAGCGCTGCCCTTGCAGCAATAGCTGAGAAAGAGGCTGTGCCGCCTAAGCTGACACCAAAAGCGCTGGTGCTGGTAGATGAGGCTCTACTTCAAGGAAGCAAGACTGTCGTGGGTGGCACCGTTAAAAACACATCGACTGAGACGCTGCAACGGGTGATGGTGGTGCTAGAGCTAAAGAGTCGCAAGGACGCCTCGACCCAGAAGCGACTCATTCCATTGACGCCGGCAGAACTGGGGCCTGGCCAGGAAGGCCGCTACTCATTGGAATTGAAAGCTTCAGATTATGGTTCCGCTCGGCTGATCGGATTGGCGGCTGGCTCCGAAGATTCGCCGATCGTTTACACTTCGGCCGCAGGTCGAAAGCGTCCGCTGGAACGACTGGAATCGAAAACGATCATTGTTGACCGGCCATCATCAAAACGCGACGAGTTTCTAAACTCCCCAGATAACCCCACCCGCGTTCCATGAGTCCGCGATCGAGCTAAGGTAAGTTCTAAGCTGAGGCGCCTGGCCCGACACAAAATTCGATCTTGGTTCAAGTTATCGTTGATGAGTCGGCGCGACGACGAAGATTAATGTAGCGTCTGAGCTGAGTCGAATTAATCTAGTTTGAATGGTGCTGCTCGGCTTTGCACAAAAAGTCCAAATTGATGCTGTGAGACTCGCCTCCGAACGGGGATACGGAGTCCCAGCCCGCGGTAGCGGGCGACAGCGTAAAGCCTGGGGTGGAGCGCAGCGGAACCCCAGGTTAATAGGTCAAACATAATGCTAGCCCGCGGTAGCGGGCGACAGTGTTTACCGTGATTACTGGGCTGTCGCCCGCTACCCGCGGGCTAAGGGGGATTCGAACGGTCGAACGACTTTTTGTGCAAAGCTGTGCTGCTCCTAATCCGGCGAGCACTGAGTTCTTAAGAGTTAACATCAACTGACTGCGCCGGATCTTTTCTGCGGGTACAACCTGAGCAGGCTTAGGGCCGTCAAAATCTATTACGACTCCATTGTTCGAGTTTGGTAAGTGTGTCAGAATCCTATCCCGTGATCATGAATGAAAGCCGCATTCAGCTGATAGCAAATTGTGCCCGAACACTCGCCATGATTAGTGTCTTAGCTGGCTCTGCTGCACTCTGCGCGGCTCAGTCGGCCCAGCCTGTAGCTCGACCTCAAATCCTCCCCGCCGATAAGGATAGACCTGTTGGAGATTCGCCGGCCGCGCTTGAAGAAGACATGCGCGCAAGACGCGAACTCAAGCTGGCGGAGAAGCAGTATCAGCAAAATGTGACTCGCGCCCGCGATCTTTCGGTGTTGGTTGAGGCGATGAACACTGCGTATAAACAAAAGACCTATCTTGGCCCCGAGGAGGTTAAGAAGCTTGAGAAAGCCGAAAAACTCGCCAAGGCTATACGCAACGCCGCTGGTGGATCTGAGAACGACGACGAAATCGAACAGCCTCCCAAAGATCTCAACTGTGCCCTGATCATGTTCGTTGAGGTGGCCGCATCGCTTAAGACCAACGTGGAAAAAACTCCCAAACACGTAATCTCTACCACCGTGATTGAAGAAGCTAATGTGATACTTGAATTGACTCGCATCGTTCGCGCATTGATTCCAACCCAAACTCGTAATCTGTGATTCAAATGCCCCACTCGATACACCTTCGAGCATTCCTGTTCGGCTTCACCTTTTTCCTGTGTTTCACGCTGAGCCCATCGTCCGTTCTAGCTCAAGAAGAAGATGAAGTAGTTCGCGTAAACACCGCCCTGGTAATTCTCAACATCACGGTTACTGATAAGTCAGGTCAGTATGTTCCCGGGCTTAAGATATCCGACTTCAAGATTTTCGAGGATGGCAAAGAGGTCTCAGCTGAACTAATCTCCAGCTTCAGTGTTCACGAGTCTCCGTTCGCTTCAGTGGTGCTGTTAGACACTTCCGGCAGCATGGAGACGCGCCTTTCCCTTGCCCGGTCTGCCGCAATTCGCTTTCTGGACCGGCTTCGAATCGAAGACGTCGCGGCAGTTTTCAAGTTCGATTCCAAGGTTGAGCAGGTTCAGGAGTTTTCCGGAGGTCGGGACCTGGCCCCAATGGCTTTTGGAATGAAAGCAAAAGGGCTGACAAAGCTGAACGACGCAATCGTTGATGCGGCAAAGGCACTGGCAGAACGTGAGGAGAAGCGGAAAGCGATAATTGTCTTGTCAGATGGCCTCGATACCAACAGCGATGCGTCCTCAGACAGAGCTTTAGAGAGTGCACTCGCGGTAGGAGCCACGATCTACACTGTCGATATGTCTGCGACGGAAGGGGTCGGGTTGCGCAACCAGCAAAGTGCCGGAGTCCTTAAGACATTTGCCGAGAAGACTGGCGGACGTTTCGTGGCCACTCCCGGCGGCCCGGCTCTGCGGGACGCTTTCGCGAGCATCGCTGATGAACTGGGGCATCAATACACTGTTGCCTACCGTCCACTGAATCGGGCAACTGATGGCAAATGGCGCAAGCTTGAAGTGAAAACCTCTCGTGAAGACTTGATAGTAAGGACCCGCAAAGCCTACCGAGCCCCAAAGAAATAAGCGAAGATTCGTTTAGAGAAACCCTTCGTTTAGAGGTGGGCACCGCCCACCGGTACGCCGTTGGTTAGTCCACTCAAGGAAAATTAGGTCTGAAGTTAGAGGATCGTGGTCAGGGAAAGTAGGTCGAAATTTAAGTTAGCGTTCTTGCCTACGCCGCACCGGTGGGCGGTGCCCAC
>JANNJZ010000242.1:0-3113 GCA_031396065.1 Pyrinomonadaceae bacterium
GTTGATTCAAGCTGCATCGCCACGCAGGCTTCGGCAATTAGCTCGGTCGCATGCGCGCCAATAATGTGCACGCCGAGTATCTCGTCATACTTGCCTTCACCGACGATCTTCACAAAGCCTTCTTCCTCGCCAAGAATTCGCGCCTTGCCGGAAGCCGAGAATGGAAACTTACCAATCTTGACGTCATATCCCTGCTCGCGTGCTTTCGCTTCGGTTAGACCAACGGACGCGACTTCAGGATCGCAGTAAGTGCAATTTGGCACTAGCCGAAGATTGATTGGCCGCACATCTTTTCGCCCGGCCATGTGCTCTACCGCGACGATGCCTTCCTTCGACGCCAGATGGGCCAGCAACGGTGTCGGAACGACGTCGCCAATCGCGTAGACGCCCTTCTCTCCGGTCTGCTGAAACTCGTCAATCTGAATAAAACCCTTCTCGACCTTTATCTTCGTGCCTTCAAGACCCAACCCCTGGGTGAAGGGCATGCGGCCAACCGCCACCAGCAACATCTCCGCTTCGAGACTAACCGGCTCGCCTTTCGAAGTCTTGCCGGTAACACGAACTCCAGTCTCAGTCTTTTCCAGCTTCTCGAGTTTCGTATCAACCTGGGCTTTGATTTTCCGTTTGCGAAACGATTTCTCGAGTTCCTTGGATACTTCCTCGTCTTCCAAAGGCACGAGCCTGGGCATCAACTCAACCAAGGTTGTCTCAGCACCAAAGCGCGAGTATACCGAAGCGAACTCGCAGCCGACCGCGCCCGCGCCCATCACAATCAGGGACTTGGGAACGTCTTTCAATTCGAGAATGTGATCGCTATTAACCACGTGCACCCCGTCCGTTTCAAAACCCGGAATGGGCCGTACTACTGAGCCGGTGGCGATGATGATGTTTTTGGTTTCGAGGGTCTGTTTGGCGCCGTCGGCCCCGGTGACCTCCACCTTTCCCGGCAAGGCGAGTTTTCCAGTTCCTTTGAACACAGTCACCTTGTTTTTCTTCATCAGGTATTCAATACCCTTGGTGTTCTTCAGCACCACTTTGTCTTTGCGTTTTTGCACATCCGCAAAAGCCAACTGGATACCCGAGACCTGCACGCCGAAATCCGCGGCGTGTTGCATCTGCTCATAAACATGGGCCGACATCAACATCTGCTTGGTGGGAATGCAGCCACGCAGGGTGCAGGTGCCGCCGAGGCGCGTGTCTTTTTCAACCATCGCCACCTTCAAGCCGAGTTGGCCGGCGCGGATGGCGGCTACGTAGCCACCTGGTCCACTACCAATAATCGTTACGTCAAACTGTTCGTTAGCCAAAGTATTTGAGTTTCCTCTCCTAATGCTGGGAGCGATGCTGGGAGCGCAGGCATCCTGCCTGCAATGAGCGCCTTCAAGCGCGAACGATGTGGCATAACACGCAGATCCGCCCAACCAATACTCTTACCACTCCCAGTGCTTTCTATTTAGACCAGCATTATAATCATTCGCCGCAGAATCATCCAATTGAGGCATTGGCCCGACAACGATCTGGGTTGAATTCTTAGGTCCGAAGGACCGGAAGTCAGTAGCCCCGTCCGTTAGGCCGGGGTAGATGCAGCGGCAGATTACCCGAGCGCCGAAGGTGCGCCACCGTTTGTGCCAGCCCTGCGGGCCTCCGGAGATCAAGAGGATGCACTTCCCCGCCCTGACGGACGGGGCTACTAACTGCCGGTCCTTTGGACCTAAAGCCGGGCGGCGATTCATACTAGACTGATCAGAACTCAACTCTCATTTGCGAGGTCTAATGAAACACTCCGAAGGATTCTTAAAACTCGTCAACGACGCCAAAATCCGCATCCGCGAAGTCACCGTCGCCGAAACACGAGATCGCATCGCGGCTAATAGCGGCGTCCGTCTAATCGACGTTCGTGAAGACAACGAATGGGCCGAGGCCCGCGCCTCCGGCGCCGAACACCTCGGCAAAGGCATCATCGAACGCGACATTGAAGTGTCGGTCCCCGAAAAGTCTACAGAAGTGATCCTCTATTGCGGCGGCGGCTATCGCTCAGCCCTCGTGGCCGACGTTCTTCAGAATATGGGGTACACAAACGTCTTTTCAATGGCTGGTGGTTGGAAGGCTTGGAAAGACTCAGGCGCGCCAATCGACTGCGAGTAAAGCGAGAAATCCTGTACGAGTTCGGCAGAGACAGTTAAACTCTGGGCTCTCTTCAAGGAGCAGCCTCATGGATCGTTTATGGCAATCACTACCGCAGCAAGACCTCTACAACGAAAGTCTGGAGATCTCGAAGCGACTCGGCAATCAGGGCGGCATCGCCATCAGCCTGCACCAGTTAGCAACCCTCGCAGAGGACAAGGACACAACGCAGAAGCAGCCCAACTTTTCGTTGAGGCCCTGGTGATCTTTGAGAAATTGAAGTCACCCAGTGCTGAGATTGCGCGACGGGCTTTGGAGCGCGTTAAAGGCAAATTGCAGTGAAGGGATCAAGACTGAGGGTCGTGCATCAGCGGTAAACTTCTTTCCGATGTCCAACCTTTACGATTAGAACGATGCGTTCGTCATCGTCAACGGAGTAAACCACTCGATAGTCACCTTGGCGGACCCGGTATTTCTCTTCGGCAGAAAGTTTTTCGGATCCGTGAGGACGGGGATCGTTGGCTAGCGCGCGGATCTTTTACACAACCTTAGGCCGATCTTTGCGGGAGACTTTTTCGATCTCCCTTACCGCCGATGGCTTGATTTGCAGTTCATAAGTTGCCACGCCGCTTCAGATCCTTCACCACGCTTTCAAACAGCAAACTGGGTTCCTTCTTACGCGTTTCGAAAGCCTGAAGATCCTCGGTATCTTCCTCCAGGCTTTGCCTTACCGCTACATTTACCAGATCGGAAATACTCTGCTCAGTTTGCACCGCTTTCAGCCTGAGAGCTTTGTGCACACCAGGCTCGAAATAGATTGTTGCGCGCTTTGGTGAACTCATGCCGAAAGCTTAGAGTCATGACATCGTGACGTCAAGACGCTTAAATCAGCCAGCCCGCGGTAGCGGGCGATAGCGTAAAGCCTGGGGTGTAGCGAAGCGGAACCCCAGGACCGTCAACCCAAAAATCCTGCTGAGCCCGCGGAGCGG
>JANNJZ010000267.1:0-6976 GCA_031396065.1 Pyrinomonadaceae bacterium
CCGCCCACCGGTGCGTCGTGGACGAAACGAATCGCGTAAACAATTAACGTGTCATTATTGCCTGCATGGTGTAACCGCGCGGCGCAGCGGTGGGCGGTGCCCACCTCTAAACGAATCAATACCTTCTTCTATTTTCAATCCGCGTTTATCCGCGTGAATCTGCGGCTAATGCTTTGCCGACACCGGCGGCGTGTCGTTAACCGTAAACCAATCGCCTCTCCCGTCGTTGGTTCGCAGCAGGCGCATCATCTCGTCGAAGTTGAATGGCCGTGCACCACGACGGCCAAACACTGAAACCTGATTTCCGCTCTCATCCACCGCGCGATCGCGATCAAGTGGTTTCGAGATCGCGAGTGCCTCACCCTTTGTCTTGAAGGTTGCGATCAAGACAGCTTTGGGTCGCGGGCTGAACCCCGCATATTCCGGCACAGTCTCTGGGGAAGTCAGCTGGAGAATTCGCAGTCCATTCTTGCCGTCGGCAACATAGGCAAACAGACTCGCATTGGTCATCGCAATCTTTACCTGATGCACATCGTTCAGCTTACCGTCTGCAGTAAACGTCTGGTCCAGCCGCGGCTTTTCCGGCTGCTCGACATCGATAATCGCAACTCCGTCTTTCCCGTTGGCGACGTAAGCGTAGGTGCGAGCGACATAAACATCATGCGCATGTTCCAGGTGGACGGTTGCGCCCTTCACCAGCGTGGGACTCCCCGGCGTGGTTAGGTCGAGCACCTTCAGTCCTTCACTATCCACGACGAATCCGTAACGAAACTGGACGGCAATCGCGCGCGGGCCGTTGAGTTCGGGAGCGCCAATCTGGTGAACGATTCGAGGATTCACAGGGTCGTCAATGTCCACGACCACCAGCGCCCGCCCGGTCGTAATGTATGCGTACCTGCCGGCGATGGTGATGTTGTTCGCATCGTCGAGCGCTCCACCCGGATTGAAAGCACCGTTTGAATACTTCCCGGGATTCAGCGCACGTTTTAGATAGTTATTAAGCGGATCGCCATCCAGCAACGTAGCGGCGTTAACCAGAATCAATCCTTCGTACTTATCAACCACGTAGAGATAGGCGTAGAGCGGGTGAATAGGTTGCTCTTCATTCACTAGTTGCTTGCGCTCGTCTCCGGTCAGCTTGCTGGCGCTCACAGGGTCGATCATCGAACCATCAGCCTTGACGCGCCAGCGAGCCGGATCAACTGCCAGAGTGGTTGGCGCCGCAACTGCCGTCGCATATCTTGTCTTCACCCAAAACTTCTGCCCAAATCGCGAGACAGGTGCGGTGGTTATCCGTTCCGAAAATCCCTTCTGGTCGATTTGGGCCACGTCATACACGCGCAACCCACCCTCGCCCGCCGCCACGTAGGCATACTCGCCACGCAACTGCACCTGCAACACGCGCGGATTACCAACGTGTTCGTAGAAGGTCTTTAGTTCACTCCCGCTGTCAACATGGTTCTTGTAATTATCAGGATATGCAACCCGGTGAAGCGTGCTGCCGATTACTGCCTGGGGTTCACTGCGTTCGGTGGCCACGACAACTTCCAGGGCATCGTCCGCCGCGACATAGACATAACGCCCCATGAAGTTGACGAAGTTGGTGCCCTGGAGGAGTAGTTGCGCCAGCCAGGCGTTGTTGTCGTTCTTTGCGGAAACGTGACAGTCGCCACAGGCCTTCGTTTCGGTTGCACGCACGGTGTGCGGCACGTGGGTGTTGAAAGCCTGGCCCGCAAAACCTTCAGCGGAAGTGGTCTGTTGCTGCGAATATATCCACTCCCGATTCTGATTCTGAGAACTTACCAGGACTGCGGACGACGAACGCACCGGAGCCACGCGGTTGCCGGTAACCGTGCCATCGCGACCGAGCATGAAGATATCGTCGCGCAAAACCTGGAAGTTGTACTGCGTGAAATTCCGCGAGTTGCCGCCTTCGTTATGACGGTTCGGCATCTTCCGATTTGCTTCCATTGATAGGTGACAACCAAAACAGCTGGTCACCCAGGATGAGTGGCAGGCGACACAGGTCATGTCCCTATCGCGATGGGCCAACTGGTTATCGTCCTTCGGCAGTTCGCCCCAGGTGGCGTTGTCTTTGCGAATCGTTTTCGAGTAACGAGATTTCTCGCTGTAGTCGCGGGTGCCAGGCGTGATGGTATCGATGGTTTGCGGGACCCGCCACCAGCGGCCAGGTACAACCATTGAGTTCTGAACGATGTCGCCGGCCTTCAGATCAACTTGTTTGCCGTTTTCATCTGTCCTCTTTTGGTCGCGCGATTGCGCCCGGATAGTGAAGACTTTATCACCGCTCGGATCTCGAAATTGGAGCAGACTGAGGTCTCGCCCCTTTAGTGGTAGATTCCGTGTCCGGCGACGCGCGGCCTGCGCGCCCGTGACAACGGCGGCGGCTTGCCCGGAAGTGAGGAGGTTCGCCCGCTGACGAATCGACCCATGACAGTCTTCGCAGGCAATCTCAATCGCGGCGCGCGGCTCGTTATACAGATTCCCATCGCCGTGAGCATCCTGGCGGAAATGACAATCTATGCAATGCATCCCCTTCTCGAGATGGATGTCGTTTAGATGGACACTCTTCCTAAACTTTTCCGGATCGTCAAACGAAACGATGTTGCCCTGCGCATCGAGCAGGTTCCCTTTCCGATCGCGCTTGAAAACTTTGCGAAACATCCAGCCGTGACCATGCAAGTCGCCAAACTGCACGCTCTTCAGCTCAGCATTGAATCCGGCGTTCCCGGTTTGCATTAAGAACCCCAAGTCAGACCACAGACCACGCAGGCTGGCCCCCTCAGGATTCCGGTCCAGCTTTTTCTGTTCCTCATCCGGTGAAGGCTCGTGTTGCTTCGGCGGATACATCTTGTCGCCATCGCTCTCGTTGTCCCACCAGGTCATACCGAGGTAGCTGGCCACCATGTTGGTCCCGGGGTGCATGTGGCAGACCATGCATTGCGATGTCGGAATCTGGTTGGTGAACTGGTGTTTGATCGGGTGACCGGATTCATTTTTCGGAATGTTCGGGTCCGCCGTCCGCGAATGGCCCAGATTTCCGGCGGCGTTATAGAACGCTGAATGAGCGGGATCGCGATCGTTGGCATAGATAACGTGGCAGGCGGTGCAACCGGAGGAACGATAGTCGCCGGGATGATCGTTAGTGCCGAGAAAGTTTAGTGTGGGATCGAGCAAACGCGTCTTCTGCAATCCGAGATATACAGGGTCGGTGCGCTGAGCTGAACCGAATCCACGAGCGCTCAAGCCCTTGTCTGGCTTGCCCGGTTCTTCCTCCCTGTCAGGTAACCCGACCTCGAGTCTCCGCTTCCCTCCTCGTTCGAAGACGCGCAGCACGTTGCCGGGTTGTGAAATCTCCCAACGTGGTATCGGATCCAGAAACTCAAGCAGACCTTTGGTGCGCCTCTCTTCAAGCGACGGCTTGGGGTTCTGAATTAACGTCTGCGGACCACCGCTTTCGCTGTAACTCTCGCCGTAGCGCGCGTCTTTCAGAGGGAAGCCTCCGTTGTTGTAGAGCGCAGCGCCCCAAAGCATCGCACCGTGGGCCATCATGCTGCGCGCCACGTTCTTCGTCTGCGTTTCATGGCAGAGGCTGGTGCCGCAGGTCGACGCCGCCACCCGGATGTCGCCCGGATTGATAAAGCGAACAAACTCCCAACTCTCGCGGGCCAGCAATGTGTTGGTGCGTTCCGGATTGGCGCCGGTGTATTTGCCATTGCGTCTCCACTCGGCGGGAAACTTTGGCCGGACGTGCGCTTCGTTTTTCGTGCGTTCGATGTCCTTGGGATCTTCGCTCGACTTGCGCGGGGTGGGGTTGCCGCCGTGGCACTCGGTGCAGGTAAGCTTCATAGCGTCACGCCCGTCTTTCAATTTTTCGAGCGTTTCGGTGGTGCCGTATTTGTGCATCGGCTCGATCAGCCCATGACAGGTGACGCAGCCTTCGAGTTTGGGAGTAGTCGATTCTTGATCAACGAGGGTTCCGGTGTTCACCGGAGTTTTCGCGGCGGAGAAAACGGTTAAGCTCAGGACGCCGCCGACCAATAAGACAACGCAGACCACAGCAAGTGCAGTTCTAGTCATGATTTTAAGGACGGACCAAGGAAGATCCACCACAGAGACACAGAGAACACAGAGGTGGCACAGAGACTAAGTGTCATAGCCAAGGATTCGTCTGTGAATTCCATCTTTCAGTACCACCACGTTAAAGTTAATCAATAGACCAAGACGCCAACCACCGAGACGAAGGTAAGTCAGGAGTTGTGCGTCATGGACCGGAGCAAGAGCTTGAACCGATTTCACCTCCACAATTACACGGCCGTCAACCAGGAGGTCCGGTCTGTATCCAGCCTCAAGTCTGATTCCCTTATACTCCAGCGGCAGCGGGTATTCCTTCTCGAACGGAATACCTCTCAGGAACAACTCGTGGCCAAGACATCTTCTATAGGCTGACTCCAGTAGGCCCGGGCCAAGTTTTCTATGTATTTCGATTGCGGCCCCTATCACCTCGTGACTCAACTCATTCAGCTTCATCTTTCGTCCTCCGCAAGGTTCTTCTCTGTGCCACCTCTGTGTCCTCTGTGCCTCTGTGGTGGCTCAGAACGGTTAACAACCAAGCGGTAAACATGAGCACGCCCCTTGAATCAGAACACCAGCTTCAACTGCGAAAACAGCGTATACAGCGGTTTGCGTGGACTGATGACGTCAGGCTCACAAAAATCACTGACGGTTCCGGGGCAATTGCGTGAGCGGTCGGTAAAGATATCTCGAAAGCCGCGTCCCGTTTGCAAGGTTGCCGCCCCGAAAGTAATCGTGACGTTGTTAATCAGAAACGGCCGGTACGCCACCCCCAGACTGTAATCAAATCCGATGTCCTTCCGAATCCCCGGCTGAAAGAGTACATACTCGAGCGGCCCAGTCCGATGAAATCGCAAATAGTTCACGTTAAAGACCGCCTTGATTCGTTGCGTCACGTCCACATCCATTCCGGCGTTGTAAAGAAGCAGACCGGGATTGACGAAATTTGCCTGCCCTTCGATCTTGCTGCTGCGCAAACTGGGCAGGAGACTGTTCGGTTGGACCAGCCCCACCCCTGTCTGCGTCAGCCGGATTCCATTCCGGTTCCAAAACGAAAACTGGCCGCCGGCGAAATTCGGATCGTCGAAGATCGCATCGAAGCCGGTGGCTCGTGCGTCGGTGGGATTCGAGTCGCCCCGCGCCCAAAAAGCCGAGCCGCGGAAACGCAGATAGTCGAAATCCATTGAGGCCTCAGCCGCCGCCATATGCGATTTGATCCGAACGCTACGCCCGGCGATGGGATTTCGGTCGTCACTGCCGAGGGCGAAATAGTAAGCATGCGTCAGATTCAATCGGCCCAGATGCCCGTCTCCCGCGATGCCGAGATAGCCCACTTTGATCGCGTGAGGCCGCACGTCACCTATCTCCGCCGGCCGCACGAGAAATCCGTTGCGGTCATACTTGATGCTGCGCCGGTCGTCGTTATAGTGGACGCTGCCCTGAATTGTGTAGCCCTTCCGAATAAAGTCCTGGCGAAAAATATTTGCGATATAGACGTTCTGATGTCGCGTGTCGAACCGATTCAAGCCACTGTTGGTGTCCTTCTCAAGCATCGCGAAATACGCAGCATTAAACTGAATACGGTTGTTGTCTGCCGCGCCGAAAAAGCGGATACCGAGATTATTATCAGAGAATATGAACCCGCGAAAATCAGAAACAAATGGCTGGATGCCGGCACGCACGGAGACGAAATCATAGTTTGCATTCACGTCGAACAGCTTCACCTCGGCGAATGCTTCCTCGAGGGAGAAGTGAGTATCAGTGCGATTGGTACCGCGGCGGACGTCGATGTTGACCACTCCATTCTCACGGGCGTTCAGATAATTTGGAACGCTGAAGGTTGGCGAGAGTTTTATCGCCCAGTCGCGTGGTTTGAACGTGCTGTCTCCGTGGAAAAGCTCAAAGCTCAGTTGAATGGTTTCGTTTGCAGCAAGCTGTTCCGGCTGTCCAAAAAACTCAGCGCTGCCTGGTTCGTCCGTACTCGCGCCTGAGGAGGTTGGCGCTCGCCGCTGTTCAACTACGGTGGAGCTAACGGCGGAGAGAATCATGAAAAGCTTATTGCCGTGAATTGGATAGTCGCCCTTCAATACGCTCTGATTGTAGGGATCCCACCAACGCCCGCGCGTAAACGGAATGTCTCGGCCGCGTCCACCGCGATCTCCATAACGATCATACTCAGGGAAACCGATGCGCCAGCGATCGCGAGCCTCCCGACGCTCCTCAGTGGTTTGGGGTTCCGACGAGACAGTTTCTTTTCCAGCGTGTCCAGTAGGTTTGTCGCCGGCCGGTTTAGGAATTTCCTTAACTTCAATTAGAGGAATGTCTACAACGATCTCTTTCCCCGCTTCGACGATCACATTCTCTAACGCTGCTCCACGCGGAAGCGCGAAGTCACCGTAGACTTTGTTCTTGTCGAAGGCAGCAACGTGCGGCGGCGACACCTTCAGCCGATAAGCGCCGGCGGTCAGTTGAAGTGAATAGGTTCCGTCGCGGTTGGTTCGAGTCCGTTTCCATTTGCCGGTGACCTGGTTGGTGGCCACGACCGCCACACCCGGAACCGGCGCGCCCGAAGCGACGTGGACCTTGCCCTTGAGACGACCGGAGGTTTGCGCCTGGACCAGGGCAGCGGATGCCGCCATGGTAATGGCGATCTGTAGCACCAGAAGGCACCGAACCCTGAAAGTGGTTTTTTGTCGGAGCATCAGCGCCTGCGACTTGCCGCCTAATCGGAGATTCGTCAAGAAGTTCCTCGCTCCAGGGGAGCGAAATGTGCACCCACCCGCTAACGAGACTGTGTAAAAACATTGTAGGGGTGGCACTCCGTGGCCACCCCCTCTTAACGCGCCACAACTTCTGGAGGATATCGCAACCTCAACGAGGG
>JANNJZ010000272.1:0-27199 GCA_031396065.1 Pyrinomonadaceae bacterium
TCCTGTTCGCATCAGTTTCTCCTTTATAACTGATACGTAATCTGACGACTATTTGTTAATAGAACTTTAGGGACACCACACTAGATGCGGGTTGAATTCATTCATTCAACGCCGCACCGGTGGGCGGTGCCCACCTCTAAACGAACGTGTGATTATGGCAAGCGGTTAACTTTTCAAGTTCGTAAAACGCCGACTAGAAACTCCCAGTCCCTTTTCATGCCTAACTATTCTGTGCTTCGTGGCCGCGCGGTCGAACCGCGCTCGATTAGATAAGTCGGAATGTGAACTTCCCTGCCGGGCTCACGTGGTTGGTCAATATTCTGCATTAGCGCTTCAACTGTTCTTTGGCCAAGTTCGACCCGAGACAAACAGATCGTCGTCAAAGGCGGCTCGGTTAATTCCGCAAAGGCTATGTCATCGAAGCCCACGAGCGAAACATCGCCTGGAATTGAGAGACCTGCCTTATGCAGTTCCTTCATGACACCAAAGGCCATCATGTCATTAGCTGAGACTATTGCCGTAGGCAACTCGTCCGCCGCCAGAATCTCGACAGCGGCCCGTCGTCCGCCTTCAAATTTAAAGTCTCCTTCGTAGACGGCCGTTTTTGCGTTTGGTACGTGCCGGGCCACGGAGTCGAGAAAAGCATCACGCCGCACATTGGTTGCATTGAGCTTGCTGGGACCTGCCACGTGCACAATGTGTCGATGCCCGAGCGCCGCGAGGTGGCGCACAGCCTCCTCGATACCTACGGCGTAGTCGATCACCACATTGCTCATGTGTTCACTTACTCTACCGAAGTTTTGACTTACGACCGAGATATTTTTTCGAATTAGTTCCTGGATCAGTGCCGGATCGAGTTCGGCAGTCATCAGAGCTACGCCAGCCACCTTGAGTCCTATCAAACGCCGAACATGGTCGGCGGCCCGGATAGCGTCGTAGTTGGTATTAAGCAGGATCGTATTATAACCGCGTTCAAAAGCGGCCATTTCAATACTCTTGACCAGGTCAGGAAAGAACGGGTTGGCGATGTCTGATACCAGTAGACCAATCATGTCGGACCGCCCTGAAGCCAGGGAGCGGGCCTGTGCGTTTGGATAATAATTGCACCGCTCAATCGCCTTCAAAACACTCTCGCGCGTGCTATCCGTAACATATTTCGTCTTGTTAATGACATGCGAAACCGTGGCCGTGGAAACTCCAGCCTCGCGCGCCACGTCTTTTATGCGCGTCGGTTGGTGATGGCCAATTTCCGAGTCAACTGGTTTTCCGATCTCAATCATTTATCGATCCCCTGTGATCTGTTGCGCGGCGTAGATGCATGGTGCCATACGATTCATTAAACACCCAAGCATAGACGCACGCTTAAGACTGCCCCCCTGTTTAGAAAGGGCACTTGTGCCCCCGGTGGACGGACAAGTCGGCTTTCTAAACAAACAATGCTGTTTCTGCATACTCTGTTAGAGAGCGCGCTTGTGCGCCTGCTCGCGCCACAAACACCATTGAGTTGTTCCTACGCGGGGCACACAAGTGTGCTCTCTAAACAATCATGTGGTGAACCAGAACTCGAGACACTCTCAACCGACGGTATTAACCAACCGCCAGTTGCATGATGCTTTCTTCGCTACAATCCTGGCGAGCGAGCACTCCGTTTATGCTGCCTTCGTGCATCACGGCCACCCGGTCGCTAATGTGCAGCACCTCTTCCATATAGCTGCTGATCATGATGATTGCAACGCCCGATTCTGCAAGCTGGCGCATTAATTGATAGATTTCGGCCTTGGCTCCCACATCTATTCCCCGGGTCGGCTCGTCGAAAATCATTACTTTGGGATTGAGCGCCAGCCACTTGGCGAGGACTACTTTCTGTTGATTGCCGCCGCTCAAATTCGCGGCTTTCACCTCGACCGAATTGGCTTTGACGTTCAAGCGTACGCAACTCTCTTTGGCGCCCTTCCGCTCTCTTTCAAGAGCCATCAACCCAGCTGTCGCATAACGATCCAGGGCCGGCAACGAAAGGTTTTCACGAATGGAGATGTCTGTGATTAACCCCACTTGACGACGGTCCTCGGGAACCAGGTATATCCCTTTCTTTATTGCGTCTTGCGATGAACGAATTCTGATTGGCTGACTATCCAGGGTTAGGTTCGCGGCGATGGAGCGATCTACCCCGAAGATGGCCTGAGCCATTTCGGAGCGACCGGCGCCTACCAGCCCAGCGATGCCGAGAATCTCACCCTTCCCGACGCTGAAGGAGACGTGGCGTTCCGGGTAACGTGATAAGCAGAGACCTTCGACTTCAAAATAACCCGGAGTGTTTTCACCGATCGGTTCCTGATAAAAACTCTCGATGTCCCGACCAACCATCATCGTCACCATCCGATCGTGGCTGATCTCTTCACGAGTGAGGCTGCCGGCATTCGCCCCGTCACGCATGACAGTTACAGAGTCTGCAATCTCCTCGACCTCGCGGAGCCGGTGTGAAATATAGATGATGCCGACCCCCTGAGCGCGTAGATCTTCCACCACCTTCAGTAGCAACCTCGATTCCGTCAGACTCAGGCTCGAGGTGGGTTCATCCATAATCAGGATCCGCGCGTTTTTTGATAACGCTTTGGCAATTTCGACGAGCTGTTGCTCCGCAACGGACAAGCTAATGAGCGGCGTTTGTGGCGAGATCTTCAAACCCAGCCGGTTCAGGAGTAGCTGCGTATCCTGGTTCATCTTTCGGCGGTTAACCAGGTGCAATGGGCCACCGTAAACGGGCTCCCGTCCCAGGTAAACATTAGCGGCGACGTCGAGATTATCCAGTACATTCAGCTCTTGATGAATGAAAGCGATGCCGTAGCCGGTAGCATCCGAAACCTTTTGAATAACGACTGCCCGACCATCAATCAAAATCTCCCCAGCGTCGGGTTGATGCACTCCGCCCAGTATCTTCATTAAGGTTGACTTGCCGGCGCCATTCTCGCCAATGAGGGCAACGACCTTTCCGCTATGGACTTCGAGGTCAACCCCTTTCAGCGCATGAACGCCGGGAAATCGCTTCTCAACCCCCTTCATTTGCAGGACCGGAATCGTCATCGCAGCAAGTTACCCGTAATGATTTCCCAAACCCTACTTAGATCGCCCACGCAAGTCATTGATTTTTTTCGTAAACTCTTCGACGTTGTCTTTCTTAATAATCAGTGTTGGCACTAACAACTGCTTGCTAGCCGGGATTCCTGACTTGTCACCAGCTAATACCTTCGACATCAGCACAATGGCCTGATAGCCAAACTCGAAGGGCTGCTGTACGACGGTGCCGAAGATCGAACCGTCTTTCACGCCGGCCAGCGTCTCATCTTCCTCGTCAAAGCAAATGATCTTGACTTGACCCGTCTTCCCAGCTTCGCGGACTGCGTTTGCGATTGCGGGTCCGTTGTAACTCCAAAGGCCAACCAGCCCCACGACATCGGAATATTTCACGAGAGTATCGGAAACGTTAGATTTGGCACGCACGCGATCAGTGGTATCTGTTCTGACGTCGAGGATTTGCACATTCGATCCTTCAAGCGTCTGCTTGATGCCCTGTAAACGCTCCTGCGCATTCCGGGCGTCGAGGTTCCCGACGAAGATCATAATTTTCCCGCCTTGTGGTAGGGCCTCCTTGATAAGAGCGCCAGCCTGACGCCCAGCCGCCACATTGTCCGTTCCGACGTAACAGACCCGATCGCTCTTCGGAGCATCGCTGTCTTGCGTGAAGACCACTGCCTGTTTCGCCACTTCGTTGAGCATCTGAGTCTGATTGTCTGGGTCAACCGGGCTAATGGCGATCCCTTCAACTCCCTTCGCAAGTAAATCGTCAACGATACCTTTTTGTTCGGCAGCTGAACCGGCGCCGGGCATCTTGAATTCGACGGTAACATCCTGCAATTCTGAATCAGCTTTTTCAGTGCCTTTGCGCGCTATCGTCCAAAAGTCAGAACTATTGTTGGTGACGAAGGCCAGTTTTTTTTGGGAAGGACCGCTTTTTGTACAGGCTGCAAACAATAGCAGGCAAAAGCAGCCAATGGTGATGCGCTCGATTAAGCTCATTTAACCTCCTGGACTCTCAAACTGAAAAAGTGGACTAGCTAAGTTTCTAAATCGTATTCGGGGCGGTAGCGGTCGGGGGCTATTGAACCGAGAACTTAAAGACGGTGGTCGTTCGGTATTCCGCGCCGCGTCTCAAAACCGTGCTTGGAAACTTTGGCCGGTTTGGCGAATCGGGGAAATGCTGCGTTTCCAGGCAGAAGCCGTAACGATATTTGTAGACTTTGCCATCCTTGCCAATCTTGCTGCCATCAAGATAGTTGCCAGTATACAACTGTACTCCCGGCTCCGTGGTCCAGACCTCCATCACCCGTCCACTCCTGGTGTCCAGAGCTCTGGCGGCTTGCCTCAGCGTTCCATTCTTACCGTTCAGCACAAAGTTGTGATCGTAACCCTTTCCCAATACCAGTTGCTCGTCGGCGTCGTTGATGCGCGCGCCAATAGACATCGGCGCAGTAAAGTCGAACGGGGTACCCTTTACCGCGCGCAACTCTCCGGTAGGAATTGCGCCGGCATCGGTTGGCGTAAAACGAGCCGCGTTTATCATCAATTGGTGACCAAGGATATCACCGTTCCCTTGCCCGGAAAGGTTGAAATAGGAATGCTGCGTGAGATTAACCACTGTAGTTTTGTCGCCCGTCGCGTAGTAATCAACTCTCAATTCGTTGCGATTAGTCAGCGTATAAACAACTCTAACGGAAAGATTGCCCGGATATCCTTCCTCGCCGTCGCGGCTCAGGTAATTCAGTTGTAGCGCGGCTCCGTTCAGGGCTTTTGACGGCTTCGCATCCCACAAGACTTTGTCGAAGCCAACGATTCCCCCGTGCAAATGGTTTTCGCCATTATTGAGCACGAGCTTGTATTCGACTCCATTTAGCGAGAAGCGGCCTTTTGCAATCCGATTACCGTAACGGCCGATAACTGTTCCGATGTAGGGAGCGTTCGTAAGATATCCATCCAGGCTGTCGTAACCCAGCACCACATCTTCAAATTTGCCCGCGCGATCGGGAACCTTCAGCGACACCACCGCAGCCCCGTAGTTTGTAATTCTGACTTCAGCTCCGTTTCGATTGGTTAAGGTATAAATGTCTACCGCGCGGCCGTCGGCCAATTTTCCGAATGCTTCCTTTTTGAACGGCGTTGTCGCCTGTCCAACCAAGCCACTCGAGAACAGGACAATTGCGAGCAGCATCAGCGAGGCTTTTTTTCGCTCTAAAGACATTCTGTGTTCTCCCTCGAGATCCCCTTATTAATCCTCTTCAAGTACACCAACTTCAAAAACGTCTTCGATCGGTCCTATGCCAGCCAGCTTCTTTCCGGCTGCTACATGATTGGGAACATGAGCCAGGAACTCGAGAACGATATGCACCATGTCATCATCGCTGAACGCTTCCGGCTGCTCGTACAGCTTAACGAGGTCATCGAGGTTATGATCCCAATCAGTCATATGAAACGCGATGTCGTCAGCCACCGCTGACAGATCCATTGAGGTGGCGAAAGCCTTAGCAATTCTGGCTCTTAGGATTTCTTTGTTGCTCATCGAGAACTTACCGAGTGCCTGGCAAGACGGAGCGTCCAACACCTCATTGCGCCAAAACGCGACGACGCTGCAGGAGTTGGTCCGCAATTACGCCGATCAGGATCACTCCTCCCATTACGGCGAAATTTAGGGAGCTG
Organism: Pyrinomonadaceae bacterium; assembly: GCA_031396065.1. Taxonomy (GTDB): domain Bacteria; phylum Acidobacteriota; class Blastocatellia; order Pyrinomonadales; family Pyrinomonadaceae; genus PSRF01. The sequence goes on from JANNJZ010000272.1 coordinate 5,749, forward strand.
GGAATTCCTAACAGATTGACCAGGTTTTGGAGAACTTGCAATAAAGCCGTGCCGATGAGAATACCGATGATTGAGCCTTCGCCGCCCCGTAAACTACAACCCCCAAGCACGGCAGCCGCGATACCGTATAGCTCGAAGAAATTCCCGTGTGACGATGGCGAAATCGAGTTTGTGTAAAAGGCGAACACGATACCGGCTATGCCCACCAGGACCCCCAGGATGACGTACGCACTCGCGATAATCAGATCCGAGTTGATACCCGAGTATCGGGCCGCCATTTCATTTCGGCCGACGGCAAATAAGTAGCGACCATAGACTGAGCGGTGCAAGACAACCCACATTATCAGGCTGACAATCACCAGGATGATGAACGGCGTCGGAATGCCAAAGGGGCTGCTGGTCGCCAGCATGCGCAGCGTCTCAAAGCCTTCGGCACTGCCGAATCCCTTGGTCTCGTCGTTGGCAATGAAGCGCGCCAGTCCGCGATAAAACAGCAATCCACATAGAGTGACAATGAAGGGCTGCACCCGGACTTTCGTTATCAGAAAACCATGAAACGCCCCAATCCCGATCGCCACCCCAATCACCGCCAGCACGGCCAGGGCACTCGGCCATCCCCACTCTGTCAGCATTATCGACAGCAATACACCAAGTAGCGCGAAGACCGAGCCCACCGAGAGATCAATCCCCCCTGTGATAATGACAATGCCAAGGCCCACGCTGAAAATACCGTAAGCCCCAATCAGGCGGGCCATGTTCTGTAGATTAGCGGGGGCGAGGAAACGCGGGTTCAATATTGAAACTACGACGCACAAGGCGACCAGCAACAGAAAAGTGCCCAGCTCTTTCTTCATATTGATCCGACTTCGATCTTTCTACTGACAGATCCCGGCTCAGTGATTTGATTATAGCTTCTGAAATCCAACGCTGCCTGCGAAGTTAGTTAGTCTTCTTTACTTGAGCCCGGGATATTTTGCAAGCCTGACGGTTCAAAAACGCGAGTAATTTTTCGCGAAGTTAACCGGTTGACTTATTTCCGGCTTCCATTTATTTTCATTGCTCGTCGCGCCCGAAGACTTGGAAGTTTATCAACAGACTATTCAAGTTAGTTTCACACTTCAGAACCACACCAGAATTGAATATGAGAAGACACCTTCAAACGCTCGCACTGCTGTTTGTTTGCATGCTCCTGACCATAAACGCTACGCGCGCAACGGCCCAATCGTCTTACTTCAAAAACTGGCCCGCCGGTACGTCGCCAAAGGAAGTTGGTAAGCGGGTGGCTGAAAACTATCTCAAGCGCCAGTTTGAATTTCAGCAAGGCAAGAGGCAGTACTTCATCTATCCGGAAGTCTGCGCCGGTTACGGCGCGCTAACCGTCGCTAAACTATCGAAGGACCAGGACCTCACGAAGAGGCTCATCGAGAAATTCGCCCCTTTGTGGACTGAGGAGGGCCAAAAGCACGTTTCCGCGCAAGCGCACGTTGATTACCGCGTCTTCGGAGCTCTTCCACTCGAACTCTACATCGAGACGAAGGAGCAGAAGTATCTTGATGCGGGCAAAAGACTAGCCGATCTACAGTGGGCCGAACCCAGTCCCGACGGCATTACGAAGGAAGCCCGTTACTGGATTGACGACATGTACATGATCCCCGCGGTGCAGGTGCAAGCCTACCGGGCCACAGGCGATATGAAGTATCTGGATCGCGCCGCCACCACGATGGCGGCATACCTGGACAAGCTCCAGCAACCCAACGGCCTTTTCTATCACGCGCCCGACTCGCCATTTTATTGGGGACGAGGGAACGGCTGGGTAGCCGCCGGCATGACCGAGCTACTTCGCTCACTACCAAAGAAGCATCCGCGACGCGAGCGCATCCTTTTGGGCTACCGGAAGATGATGGACTCCTTACTGAAGTACCAGGGTACGGATGGACTCTGGCGCCAACTCATCGATCGTCCGGAAACGTGGGCCGAGACTTCAGCCACCGGAATGTTTACCTTCGCCATGGTCAGCGGAGTGAAACTGGGCTGGCTCAATGCCAGGAGTTATGGTCCGGCGGCGCGCAAAGGCTGGCTTGGGCTGGTCCAACATCTCGACAAGGATGCGAATGTCACAGATGTCTGCATTGGGACCAACAAGTCTCGTCAGGAAGCGGGCCCGGACCTCGAGGCGCAACTGAAATTCTATCTGGACCGACCACGCCGAGCAGGTGACTTACACGGCCAGGCGCCAATGCTGTGGACCGCGTCCGCACTGCTGCGATAGTACGTCTCGGTTGAATCGTTCGTTTAGAGGTGGGCACCGCCCACCTCTAAACGAACGTGTTTCCGGAGAGAATGACTTTGGGTTTGACCGAAATGAAACTATCAAAACGTCGCTCGCTGTTCGTCATCACACTTTCCCTGGTCGCTGCCTGCCTGCCTTTTTGGTCCTCGGGGGTCCACAGCCAAAAGAAACCTGCAACCCTGAGTCGAAGTGCGGGACTCGTATACGACGTGCGAGCCTTCGGGGCTAAAGGCAACGGCCAGACGCTGGATACATCGGCAATCAACAAAGCCATCGATGCTGCAGCCGCCGCCGGTGGCGGCACCGTGCACTTCCCTGCCGGCAGCTATCTGAGCTTTTCAATTCATCTGAAAAGCAACATCACCCTGTATCTGGATCAAGGGGCAACAATAATTGCCGCCGACCCGAAGGACGCACCCAGGGGATCGAATGAGGGCTACGATTTGCCCGAACCAAATGAATGGGACATGTACCAGGACTTCGGCCACAGCCACTGGCAAAACAGCCTGATCTGGGGCATCGGCCTTGAAAACGTTTCCATCCTGGGACCGGGCCTGATTGACGGCAGGGGCCTGACCCGCCGCAGCCCAAGACCACGTCGCCCAGTGCAGCCAGGCGACACGCCTTCCAGTCTGGGCGGCGGACAACCCGCTGCGCAAGTGCAATCTCCGCTCGGTGAAAGTGACAATCCGGTGGTGATGAACAACCTCGGCAACAAGGCGATCTCGCTGAAACTCTGCCGCAACGTGTTGCTGCGCGACTTTTCAATCCTAAACGGCGGGCACTTCGCCCTGCTCGCCACCGGCGTAGACAATCTCACCATCGATAACGTCAAAGTTGACACTAATCGAGATGGCTTCGACATCGACTCCTGTCGCAACGTGCGAATCTCAAATTGCAGTGTCAACTCACCCAACGACGACGCCATCGTCCTCAAAAGTTCATATGCACTCGGCTACGCCCGCGCGACCGAGAACGTGACGATTACCAACTGTCTGGTCAGCGGTTACGATATTGGCTCGCTCCTGGATGGAACTTACAAACGCAACGTTAAGGAAGCTCCCGATAAGGACGGGCCTACCGGACGCGTCAAGTTTGGCACGGAGTCAAACGGCGGTTTTAAGAACATCACCATCTCGAACGTTGTCTTTGATCACTGTCGTGGATTGGCGTTGGAGACGGTGGACGGCGGATTGCTCGAGGACGTGACCATCACCAACATCACGATGCGTGACATTGTTAACTCGCCAATCTTTTTGCGGTTAGGTAGCCGGATGCGAGGTCCAAAGGGTGTGGCGGTGGGTGAGTTGCGCCGCATCAATATCAGTAACATCGTGGTCCACAACGCCGACCCGCGCTACGCCTCAATCATTAGCGGCATCCCGGGAAACAATATTGAAGACGTCAGGCTAAGCAACATTCGTATTTTCTATCAGGGTGGCGGCACCCTTGCGCAAGCGGCACTCTCGCCGCCGGAAAAGGAAGCGAACTATCCCGAGCCTTCAATGTTCGGCGACATTCCTGCTTACGGGTTTTTCATCCGTCACGTGAAAGGGATCGAACTAAACAACGTCGAGGTGAGCTACCTGAAAGAAGACCAGCGCCCTGCCTTTGTTCTCAACGACGTAAGCGGCGCGGACTTTTTTCACGTCAAGGCTGCACTCTCGAAAGATGCTGCCACGTTCGTGTTGCAGAATGTTACTGACTTCAGGGCTTACCAATGCGAGGGCGTTCCGGACACGCGGATCGAGCGGGTGGATCAGAAGAAGCTCTAAGGGACACTAGTCCGCGCTAGCGGACGGCTGATAATAGCCCAGCGATTCATCGCTGGGACGCGAGTGATTTCGCGACGAAGTCCGTGAAACGGACGACTGAAAGATTCCGATGAACGAGCAGCTTCAGCCGTCCGCTTCACGGACTAGATTTCCCTTCGCTGACATCCCAGCAGTGAACTGCTGGGCTATTGTCAGTCGTCCGCTTAACGCGGACTGGTCGAATTACTACTTGTTGGCGGCAGAACTGAGCGCAGGATGGAGCGTCCTATTAGTAGAGTCGCAACATAATCACTCGGCTTTCCCTTTACGCTTGTCCTCGGATACGGATCGAGCGCAACTAACTTGATTACGTATTGTTGATATTTTCCGATTTGGGCAAATTGTCCGTTCGTGTGCAACTCCATCTTCGACGCCTCTCCATTTCCGCGCCTCACTGTTATCAGCACCTTTGCATCGCCCGCCCAAACGCATGTCACGTCTTTGGGACAGCGCGAGTCATCTAACACAGAGTCGAACTTCACTTTCAAATCCTGTCCCTTGATCGTCACCTCCTGGCCGTATCTGACCTTGAAGTTTCGATCCAGAACGGCTTTTGTCGCCGCATCCTCGTTGGTGACGCTTCGACCTTTGGAGCTACTGCGGGAACCACTACGACCGTCGACGCCGAAACTCGGCAGAACAGACATTAAGGACAATCCGATAGCGAGTAGAATTCTAAGGTAAACACTGCTCATAGTTTTGCCGCTCACCGAAATTGCAGGGTCTCCTCGTCTGCCTAATGTGAGAGTTCGTGGGGCGCTAGTTTTCCGTCACCGAGATTGTGTTGCATGACCCCGTGCATCGACTTCGGTTTGTGATGCCATGGCCAAAGCCTTTGTAGACTAGGCCGCTGTAAGCCGGACTTTGGCTACATTGCTGAGATTTACACGCTGCTTCGCATGCCACAAGTCGTGGTTATGCTGGAGGGCGAGCCAACTCTCAGGAGAGCGGCCAAGAGACTTGGAAAGTCGTAGCGCCATTTCGGGACTGATCCTGCTAGCGCCGGTAAGGATGCGATTCAGAGTTGATGCTGCCACCCCGAGTTTGGAGGCCAGCTCGCGACCGCTAAGGTTGTTGGGTTTCAAGTAAACCTCGGTGATGAACTCACCGGGATGCGGTGGATTGTGCATAGACATTAGTGATAGTCCTGGGTAGCAAAGCGCCAATTCTCAAGGCCGCTTCCACAGTGCGGACCAATCATCGAAATCAGCGACTTCCACGCCATTCACAATAAGTGTGTAGAGGTGCTCATGAGGAAAGTCATTGACGCGGATAACACATATTTCCCCATCAAAATTCGTCTCATACGGGTGCTCGGGGTCTGCGGTCTTTCGCCAAACCAACTTCTCCGCAAGATAATCTGTGACTTTCGTGGACATCTATTGAACCTGAGTTAAAGGCGTAATTCTCTATTCACCCTCGCGTCTGTTCGGTATGAGCCTTCAATGATCGCATTATATACCGCATCTCCTTAAGTCCATTTTCCTGAAGCTGCTTGAGAAGAAATTCGAATGTCGGGCCGTCAGGATCGCCATACTCTGCCATATCTCTCTCACGAAGTAGCTCAACCTCAGATGGATCAGCCATCATTGCTCGCGCTTTCAATCGAGCTTCATGTCTGATACTCCATGCGGCTTCGGCTCTTGCGCGCAGAGAGAGCCCTTGCTCCAACCATTGTTTATTCAGTTCCGGTATGTAGGCAACTTGCTCCAAATACCATCTTCGTATTTCGACGTTAGTTTTGACGTTCGATTCATTTCTCACGAGCTATTACTCATCCAGTTTCGCTCCGCCGTAAAGATAATCATCGAGGCGAGAAGACCAATCGGCAGGACCTTGCAGGCGCAACGAACGCGCCACTTGAAGAAACGATTTGGTTTCTCCGTACCTTACTTAAGATTTGGCCTCTCACCTCTTCCAGGCGCAAAACCGTGAAGCCGTAGCCAGTCGGCACCGCGATCCGGCCAGGTGGCTAGGATTGGATCTTTCTGGCCCAGCCCAAAACCGTGTGGCCCGCGCTCGTACAAGTGAAACTCGAACGGCACGCCGAATTTGCGCAAGGCTGTGACGAAACCCAAACTGTTCTCAACCGGCACGGCGGTGTCGGTCATCGTGTGGACCAGGAAGGTGGGCGGTGTCTCCTTCGTCACCTGCTCCTCGTTTGAAAGCAGCGTGACCAATTCAGGAGTAGGCGACGTTCCCAGCAGATTCTTTTTTGAACCCGCATGAGTCTTATCTTTCATCGTGATCACCGGATAGACCAGGATCATCAGATTAGGTCTCGAGCTGACTCGTTCAATTGGGTCCAAGGCGTCAGTTTTGCCGGATTCGAAATGAGTTCCAGCAGTAGACGCGAGGTGGCCACCAGCAGAGAAACCCAGGATCCCGATTCGTTCCGGGTCGAGCCCCCACTCCACTGCTCGCGCGCGCACCAGACGAATCGCACGGGCAGCGTCTTGCATTGGCGATGGATGCTGATAGCGCGGGCCCAGTCGGTACTTGAGGACAAAGGCCGTGATCCCAAGCGAGTTAAGCCACTCAGCAACCGGCCGACCTTCGTGCTCTGCCAGACGAGTGTAGCCACCGCCGGGGCAAACAATAATCGCCGCACCAGTCATCTTGTCTTTTGGCAACAGGAAGGGTGTAAGTGTAGGAATGTCCACAAACTCATTTCCTAAAGCGCCTGGCGCTCCCGCCGGCCAAAGGACAATTGGTGTGTCGGAGGCTGCCTGGCCCGGCGGGGCAATCAACACCGGCAAGAGGAAGAGTAAAAGAAATAGTCTTTGGCGCTTATTCATTTTGGCTCCCGGGTGAATTGTGAAGGCAATTTATCGCATCGCGCAGTTTAAGCGAAAGGCCCAACCGTACCCGGCTTTCTTCAAAAACCTTGTCCACACCCGGGCTTATGGTGCGTTCCTTCCGCGAAAATACGCCGACGCCTTCGGACGAAAAAGGAAATAGAGAATGACGCCGAAGATCAAGGCGTGCATTAACAATTGGAATGGCGAATGGAGGGCGCCGATGATGATGTGGAATGCGATCCAAACGACAACCAACCAGCGCGCCCAATTTAAGCCATAGAGCATAAACAGGCCACCAAAAATCATAAGGATACGTGAGAGATGGACGTACCAATGGGTCTTGAGTTCGGCAACGCGTTGAGCGGTAGTAGTGCCGATTGGCAGTAAGCCACTGAGTAGGGCGATGATGCCGAACACTATGAATAACCAACCGATGATCGTGATTGAGCGTGGGCGTTGGTTCATTGATAGTATCTCTTACGGTCCAACAGGCCAACGTTCGTTTAGAGGTGAATCGTTCGTTCGAGTAGATACGTTAGTTTAGAGGTGGGCACCGCCCACCTCTAAACGAACGTAAAATTACTTCGGTTGCAGGTAACGATTGGGAACATTATCGAGTGGCGGAACTTTTCTTCCCGAGGCCTCCAGCAGTTGTCTGATGTTGGAGTAAATATCACTCTCGCTGCGGTGCACCTGCGGAAGCAGACCCACTTGTGCGTATGAGATGGGTGTGACATCGAAGAAGGTCGTCTCCCACTCATACCCTTTGCCCCACGTAAGCCCTGCAAGAGGTACGTCCACTCTGGCGCCCGCCGCCAAAAGCAATCGCATGATGGGCTCGGACCGGTTTCTGTTTGAGTTTACGGTGTGGAACAGAGGCGTGTGCCCGTTGAGACCATCTTCATCCATCGCGGCCCTTGCGTTCACTTCTGCGCCTGCTTCAATCAGCGCGCGGGCAGCATTCAGGTTCCCATACTCGGCTGCCACGTGCAGCAAGGACACACCAACCAGCGAGGTGAACGATGATCTCAGCGTCGTACGATGTTCAAGCAGTGAGGGAGTTTTGGTGACGACGGCTTTGACCGCTTCGGCATCGTCAAGGAGTACGGGCGCGATTGCCGGGTCGGTGAGCACGGCCCCGCGCTCGAACAGCAGCTTGAGGCACTCCCCCAGCCGAGCGGAGCGCGTGTACTCCTCAAGCAGCCAGTTGACCGGTAGCTTGCCGCGAATTAAGGAACACGCATCAGCGCCCGCGTCGAGTGCTGCACGGACACCTTCGACTTCATGACCGTCGAACGCAGACTGAAGCGCTTGATCGGGAGTGGTCATCGAATCTTACCGGATGCTGGTCATTACGCGTCATGTTCCGATAGGTCCTGGGGGCACTATGAAACCCTGGTTCGTTTTCGCTTGCCACGTTTCGACGCACACTTCTCACACTTGCAGCCTATCGGTTTAATAATGTCTTCGAAATACTCCTCACCGTAGTCGTAAGTGACTTCTTCTCCCGCCTTAATATTTCGCATCGACCAGATCCAGACGCGCCGTCCGGAAATAAATGCTTCGGCGTTTGGTCGGCACGAGTGATTAATATAGCGGGCAATATTACTACGCGGGCTGCCGTCAATCGACCACTTCGTGTTCACGCCAAAAAAGTATTTTCCGCTCCGCTTCTCGACGACGTCGTTAGGAAGGAGTGGCCCGGTGTATTCAATGATTCGCTTTCCCTTGGGAATTGCCGCCAGGGTGAAAAAGCCTAAGCCGGTGGAGGTGCGTCGAATAGCGTAATTGAGTTTCCCCTGGTTCATGGAATTATTATATGGAATGTCATATAGGCCGATAGGACTATATGACCTCTTACTCCTTATCCAATCACGGCAACTTGATCACTTTATCTTTGAACTTACCAAAGAAGCCACGCTTCTTCTCTTTGTTGGTATTGCTGTTTGTGTTCTTATCTTCCTCTTTCTTAGCGGTGCTGGGTGGAGGTGTCGGCGCGGGTTTCGGGGGGGAGCGGTCCTCAGCCCTGGCTGGCGGAGGGGGAGCCTGGGTCCTGGCTGGCGGAGAAACAACTTTTCTTTTCGGGGCAGTTCTGGCCGACCTGGAACCGCCACTCGACGCAGTGTTGCCATCATTTCTATCGTCGGTTTTGGGTGGCTGGGAATTCGACGGCTGTGGCGGGATGACGTAAGCAGGGGCAACCGTCGGTGTGGGAATCGGCGATGGCCTGGTCACCACAGCTGGTTTCACTTCTTCTTTTTCCGGCTGCACGGTTACCGAGCGACTACTGAGAAATAGCCCGAGCGGCGCGCCAACTAATACGGCGACAAACCCGAACAGCGCCACGCCCGCCGCCGCATAATGTTTCCAGTTCAGGCTGTCCAGAAAAGACCGCGACGGCACGACGGTCTGCTGAGGCCGCCCTGAATATGTATGGCGACTGCCGACGGCGGCCGTCGCGGACGCTTGCTGCGGTTGACCTTGTGGCGCCAGGCGGGTCGCTTTCATTTGACCGGCGGCCCCGGCGGGAGGAACGGCAGCGACAGCAGAAGCCAGCCGGGTCGCTTTGACGTGCTGCGACTGAACACGCTGATTGGCGGCAACGCTTGCTGAAGAAAAGGCAGGTGCATTGTTACTGGTGAGCAGCGCAAGGCGAAATTCACTCGCCGTCTGAAACCGGTCTTCCTTATTCTTCCTGAGCGCGCGCAATATTGATTGTTCGATTGCGACCGGCGTTTGGGGGGCAAATTGTCTTGGTGGCGGAGGAGGATCTTCAACTTGCGCCCTCATCAAATCGTACTCGCTGGGACTCATGAAAGGCACTCGACCGGTGATCATTTCATACAACAGAATTCCCAGGGAGTAGATGTCCGAACGCGCATCCGTCTCACCGCCTCGCACCTGTTCCGGCGGCATATATTCAATCGTGCCCACCAGGTGGCCGGCCCTGGTCATGCGATCCGTACCCAACACCCGGGCAATCCCAAAATCCATTACTTTGATCGAACCGCGCTCGGTCATCATGAGGTTCGCCGGCTTGATGTCGCGGTGCACGATGTTCATCCCATGCGCGTGCTCCATACCCTCGAGGGCATGGCAAAAAAGCGTGACGGCTGTTTCGCAGTTCATAGGACCACGCCTCATGATTTGCTCCAGCGTCTCGCCCCGCACATATTCCATCACCATGAAGAAGTCGTCGTTCTGTCGCAGGAAGCTATAAAGGGTGGCGATATTGGGGTGGTTTAACCTGGCGAGCGTCACTGCTTCTGACCGGAACCGTTCGGCAAGTTGGGCTTGGCGTGCCAACTCGGGTCGCAGCATCTTGATTGCCACTTCGCGGTCCAGCATCACGTCGATACCTCGGAAGACCGCGCCCATGCCACCTTCGCCTATCTTTTCAGTTATTTTATAGCTGCCAACCGTATGACCGATCATGGGGGTAAATCTCCAGCACACTCAATTTCCAGGGTGGTGAGGTCCGAAAATCAGTAACTCGTAATCATGTTCACGACCAGGTTCGACTCTTCCTTACTCTTGGTCGCGGGAGCAAAGTTGAACGTTTTCGATTTGTCCTTGCCTCCATCGTTGAGCCTCACTTTGAGGTGGAACGCCGCCAGGTGGGAACCGACGAAACCGTTCAACTTCGCTTCCAGTATGTTGGATTTCTCAGTCTCAAAGGCGTGGCCGCTGTTTGACGCCTTATAACTGACGCTGGTCTTGCTGACAAAAAGCGAACCCTGACAAGACTCCGAGAAGACTCCGCCATCGTCATGCGCTACGTAAAAGACGGCTGACCCACCGCGTTCAATCGCGGCGCGCATAGACTGTTCGGCCAGAATTATGTTGTGAAAGCCGTAGAGCTGCAGATAGCCAAGGAGCTGATAAGCAGTCGGTCGCGCCGGATCCAGACGGAGCGCTTGCTGCAACAGATTGAGCCCATAGTTGGCAGAGGAAACATCACTGGCCACCAGCGAGGTAGCAATTGCCGCGGTCGCCTGATCTGTTAAGTCGTCGTAGTCTGGGCCACTGTTCCCACCAGCGGGCAAGGCCGCGTTGGAAGTCATCCCCCGCGTTATTCTCAACGTTTCAATGCGCCGGTTGGCGGCCCGTTCCACTTTGAGACTCACCGTCGTTCCACTTGGGCCGCGGACGAGGTTGACGATGTTGTCGGCCGAGCGACCTATGACTGGTTGCCCGTCAACTTCAATCAAACGGTCCCCGCGCACCAGCCCGGCGCGTGCGGCCGGCGAGTTTGGCGCCGTCCCGGTGATGAAGATAGAGGTCTGACCGCCGATGTTTCGATCTTCCATCGAGGCCCCGATACCGGAGTAGGAATTACCTGAATTGCCGGATGATCCAGAAGACGTCGAACTCTTCTCGCTGATTGCGCCGATGAGGGAACGCGTACCTCCAGCCGACATTATCTCGCGAGAGATTTCGGGAGTAAGGTGAAAATCAACTCCTCGTGCTTCCACCACCTGCTCGACGCGTGTCGCTGAAACACCGTTTTGCAGGAGAGTAACGATCTCGTTTTTACCGAGCGGCGGGCCGCCGGGCGCATTGGCAGGGGTGCGGCCAGTCGGCCTCGAGGGGGTGTTGTTCGCGGGCGTCGAGCCTGGCCGGTAATTAGCGCGCAACGCATCGATCACTGACTGAGGCGCATTGACTGCCCGGAATTCCGATTCCACTCCGGGCGTCATCTCAAAACTGACGCCGCGGCGCTGAATTGCCTGCACTATCTCCTTGGTGGAGAGGGCATTCAGTCGCACGACCTTCAGCAGGCGTTCTTTGTCGTAAGGGATTTGTCCTTGCGGTTCTGCAGAGCCATGGGCCAGCATCGTTAGCATTGCGATCGCGATAGCCCCAACTGCACCGATCAGAGCAACAGTCGATCTCCGTCTCAGTTCCCTCGCCATGTTCAAATCTCCCCGATTGCAGGTAAATTTCGGACCAGCTGTTCATATGATATCGACGCCAATGTCCGACACACTTCATCAGTTTGTCGTTTGGTTAAGAACCACGGACACGACACTAAAAGAACTTCCAAGTGTCTTCGGCGCGTAGCGTCGAAGACATTTGAATCAGAGCTTCCTAAAGTGGGTCGGCCATCAAATCAACAACACCCATAAGGCATAGACTTCACTGCTCCCGAAGCAGCCGTCTGGCTTCCGCCGCGCGACGAGCTCGTTCCGCCGCTGCCGGATCAACCTTTTTCTGGGTGGACCTGCTACCGGATGATCCGCTCCCGCGATCCGAACGCGTTCCCGTGTTCTCATTCGAACTCGTTCCCGTGTTCTGAGGAGGGACAATAATGGGAGTAATGCTACCCGCCTTGGGTGTTTCGGGGACTGCGGTTGGCTGCTCTTGCGGCTTAACGCTCTGTACTCCGCCGGAACTCGGCTGGTCTATACCTGGCTTTGCTACCGAAGGTTGCTCCGGCCTCCCGGTTGGCCTGCTCCATATGATCCCCGCCACCAGCACAACTGAGACTCCGACCAAAATAAAAAGTACGGCCGCTGCGACCGCATAGTGCACCCAGGAGAGACGGTCCAGAAAAGAGCCGGCCTTAGCTCCTTGATGGAGGGCTGGCAGATCTAGTCCTGTAGATCTTGCTACCTCCGGGCCGGTCCATCGGGTCTCCGGGGGCAGACGGTTCTCCGCCACAGAAATGTTCGCCGAAGCAGCGCCCAGCCTGGTCTCTCTTATTCCGACCGCAGCCACCGGCACATGAACGCCAGGCTTGGCCGGGGCATTGCGCGCGGGTTCTGGCCGGACACTTTGCACACTTACGGCTGGCGCCTGAGTGATCTGCTCCAACGCGCGGCGAAAGTCTCCCACGGTCTGAAATCGATCGCCCGGTCGCTTGGCCAGGGCCCGCAGAATCGCATGTTCAATGTGAATCGGGATATGGGGTGCAAAACTACGCGGCGGCGGTGGCGCCTCGTTGATTTGGGCCATCATCAACGAATACTCGGTATCGTTGACGAAGGGCACTCGGCCCGTCAACATTTCATACAACAGAATTCCCAAACTGTAGATGTCTGAACGAGCATCGACCTCCGCACCTTGAATCGCCTCGGGCGACATATATTCAATCGTGCCGACAATATTTCCCTGCCTGGTCATGCGGGCTGTCCCCAGCACCCGAGCAATGCCGAAGTCCATGACCTTTATCGAACCATCTTCGGTCAGCATCATGTTTGCTGGTTTGATGTCTCGGTGAATAATTACCAGCTTATGAGCTCGCCCCATGCCTTCCAGCACCTGGGAGAATAATGAGATGGCATGGTCGGTCGGCATCGCGCCTTTCCGGCGAATGAGGTCGTCGAGCGTTTCACCGGTGACATATTCCATCACCATGAAAAAATCTTCGCCCTGCCGTTGGAAGCTGTAAAGAGTTGCAATGTTGGGGTGATTCAACCTGGCCAGCGTCACCGCTTCCGAACGGAAACGCTCGACGATTTGCGCCTGACGGGCCAACTCAGGACGCAACATCTTGATCGCAACTTCACGATCCAGCATTACGTCAATGCCCTTGAAGACGGTGCCCATGCCGCCCTCGCCGAGCTTTTCGGTTACTTTGTAATTACCGATGACGTGACCAATCATGCAGGTATCTCTACTTCGCGGGTTTCGCGCGCCGCGGTAATGTCCGAGTTTGCCGCCTTCTCGATCGAGAGGATTCCAACCGTGACATTATCATATCCGCCGCGTTCCTTGGCCAGCGCAATTAGTGTTTCACTGGACGAATGCGAATTTCCGGCCAGCACGGCCTGTTTGATGTCGTCATTGGTGACGAGATCGGAAAGCCCATCGGAACATAAGAGAAACTTGTCTCCCTCGCGGATCGGAAAAGGCTCGCTCCACACCGAGACCTCAACCTCCGGTTGACTCCCGAGTGCGCGCAGAATGACATTCTTGTCTTCGTGATCGCGCGCTTGTTCGAGGGTGAGAATTCCCATGTGAACCATCTCCATGACGGCTGAGTGATCTTCGGTCATACCGTAGATCTCGCCGCCACGTATCAAGTAAAGGCGCGTGTCTCCAACGTAGGCACAATGAGCCAAGCCGCTGTGAATTGCCAGGGCAGCGCAGGTTGTTCCCATACCTTCCTTAGCCTTGTCGGCCAGGGAGGCTTGGTGGATCTCATGATTGGCTTCGCGAAAAGCGCTCTTCAGCGCCTCAGTTGCGTCTTCTCCGGTTTCGTAATAGACATTCTTGATCACGTCAGTGGCGATGCCGCTGGCAACTTCCCCAGCCGAATGGCCGCCCATGCCGTCCGCCACAATCGCGAGCACGCCCTTTCGCGCAAGCTCCGCCAAATCCGTGGGCCGGAAATACTTCACGCTGTCTTCATTAGTCTCACGAATGCATCCCGGGTCAGTCTGCATATCGGCTACGACTTCGTAATTGAGCGGCTCAATCGGTTTTTCCTCATCGGCCTGGCGGCGCGATTTCTCAGGGTTTGGTTCCCTGGCGGTGGCGACCGGAGCACTCTGCTGCTGCTTCTTTTTTCCCCATCCGAACATTTCTGGCCCTCGCTCGTTTCTATTCTTACTTTCGCTTCATCATGCTTTCGGAGATTAGGTACTGGTTTCTGCCCACCGCGACGGTGAAGCCCTGCAGTCTAAAGTCTTCAAAGCCTTCCTTCTTTACCACCACGTCAAACGCCTGGCCGTGCGGGCCCTCGAGTTTGAAAGGCGTCCTTCCTTTTAACTCACCGTTGACCCAAATATCCGCCTCGCCAAGCGAGTCGTCGACATTTATCGTCGTCTCGACCTTCTCAGCCTCAGGGGCGGACGAACGGCGAGTAGTTGACTGAGGGGTTGGGACTCCAGCTTTCGGGCTCGCGGTAGGTGAGGGTAGTTCGGAAGCCTGTAAATTGTTGTTTGAATTCTGCGGACCACTCTCAGCCAGCAAAAAGTAGAGAATCGAAACTAAAACGATTCCACTAATCAGAATGCCGGCGAATACGTACCAGTAGTCTCGCACGAATGCCAGGGGCGAATCATTATGTCGCTCCGACCCGTGGCTGGCAGACGGATGACCGCTATCCATGGCTCGAGCCACGTCATGAAGCAACTCATCTGCTGATTGGTAGCGGCCGGCGGGATTTCGCTTCAGGCAGCGAGTGATAATCGCGTCTACCGCCGGTGAAACCGTCAGATTGTAAGTCGAGGCCGGCTGGTAGTCGCCTTTAGTTATCTTTTCGTAGAGAGTGCCGATCGAGGTGCCATCAAAAGGCACGTCGCCGGAGAGCATTTCATAGAGCAACACGCCAAGGGCCCAAATATCTGAACGGAGGTCGGCGGTTCCGCCGGTCAGTTGTTCGGGTGAAAGATATTGAAACGTCCCCACTACATCGCCGACCACCGTCAGTTTCGGTGATGAATCCGCCCGGGCAATGCCAAAGTCCAGCAGCTTCACCTCGCCGCCGGCAGTGATCTTGATATTGTTGGACTTGATGTCCCGGTGAATGATGCCGTTGCCATGTATGTAAGCAACGCCTTCGACTATGCCATGAAAAATTCGCAGCGCATCAGCGGCGGGTAACCGGCCGGCCAACCTGATCTGCTCATCAAGCGACTGGCCGTCGACATATTCCATCACAATGCACATCTGCCCCGACACTTCGAGAAAGTCGTGCAGCGTGGCTATGCGGGGATGTTGAAGACGCGCGTGAAGCCGAGCTTCGTTATGAAAACGCTCGATTAGATTGGGCGTGCGATCTCCCTGGCTGAGGACTTTGATCGCGACCACTCGCCCAAGCTTGAGGTGAATGGCGCGGTACACCTCTCCCATTCCGCCCGCGCCCACAAAGTCCACCAGGCGATATTCGCCGATCGACGAATGTAGTAAACCACCCGATCTCATGAGCTAACCGATTCTGGTCCTGGCGCCAAGAGTCTCACGGAGAAAAAGTTTCCCCTTTCGTTATTTGGAAGGCTTGGGCTGTAGTTTTATCAAGGCAAGCCATACATCTAACCGCAAAGAACGCAAAGGTCTCGCAAAGTTTCCGCAAAGGTTTCAATCCTTCGCGGACTTTGCGAAAGGCTTAGCGCTCCTTTGCGGTTAAACCTTCCTGTCTACTGCACCAGACCCCAGCGATCAATCATCCGAATGCGGTCAGCACTGAACCTGGCTTGCCTGGCTGCTGAGCGGTTACTTAATCACCTGGGTCACGCCCATTAGTTCCTTACCATATTTGATCGGCACCGCACCGGAGGCCTGGAAATCTCCACCCGGAATCCCATAGGTGTAGAGGGCGACGACCCGTCCCTGTGAATCGAACACCGGACCACCACTATTACCACCGCCGGTGGTGTTGATGTTTAGTTGGTAAATATCGCCGATCGTGCTGATGATTGTATCTTTCCCTGACAATGGATCCTTCCCGGGAACCGGCTCCTGCCCACGAACCACGCGCGAGATGTTGCCGACGCTTAACGTTGGATCCGGGATGATACCTACCTGCTGGGCCACGGCCGCCGACCTAAAGGTCCTGGTATCGATGACGGTCATTAGCGGGGGGGACCCACCCGGGTATCCCAGCACGACCATCGGATCGCCGATCTTCGCGGTATCGTAGTTGTCATTGAGTTCTACTTTTCTTAGCGGCTCGGGAATCGATATCTTGATCATCGCCACATCGTGCCGGTCAGACGTGCGCACGAGAGTTGCCGGTATGCGGAGTTCCGTCTTCTGGAAAGTCACGTTGAGTGAATCGTTTCTCCCGAGCACGGCTCCCTGGCCCAGCTGTGACCCACCAAATTGTTCAGTTTCGGCCGGTACCCAGGCCTGCTCACCGATGACCAGGGGAGTGCCATCCTGGCGCATCATGGGACTGCCATCCTCGTTCACAATTACCGCCGGCCAGGAGAAACCCTGCCAACCCTGATAACGAGCCTGCCAGGTTGCGGCCACATGTCGGTTAGTCAGGATGAAACCGTCAGTCGTCACGCAGAAGCCCGAACCTGTGTGGGATCCACCCACCGGCCACACGACGTAATTGGAGCTGTCGGTTGTCAGGTAGGGTTCGATCTTGTTGCCACCCACGACTTTCCAGGCTGCGACCCAACTTCTCTGGTCACCGACGATCGCTTGTAGTTTGCCTTTGGCATCCTTGTACCGGTTCGGCACGAACCTAAAGAAGAGTGGGTTGCCGGACTTGGCCTGGATAAACTGCCAGGTAACCTGGATATAAACCGTGGCCGGAGCGGCCATTTCCGCGATCTCGCCGGGAGTCAACGCCGCAGTTCTCGTCTTAACTTCGCCCAGTCCACCACCCAGTCGGGCCAATTCTTCAGAGGTCTTTTTCCCCTCTTGAGAGGCGGCCGCAGAGGAGGCCGCCGCATCATATCGCGACTTAATGAACAGACCCGCCGCAACTGCCGCGATGATCAGCACGAGTACCCCAGCGCCAATGTACATTTTCGTATGCGACTCGGTCTTGCCCTTGGCGATCATTCGCTCGACAGTGGCCTTGCCGATTGCTGTCTTCTGCACGTCAGCGGAACTGGTGCTTACTCCGGCGCTGGACGGCGAACCTCCAACGCGGGTCTGCGGTGCCGAAGACTGTCCAACCGTTCCGGAACTATCAACGCGAGTCGGGCGGACCAGACCAGCCGGCCGGGGTTCGATATCAAACTGAAACTCCGGACCACCAGCGCCAAACTGGACTACATCACCCGGCCCTATTCTGGTTGACCCAAAAACCCGTTGCTTATTCACAAAGGTGCCGTTGCGACTGTTCAAATCGGTGATTGTAAACTGAGTTGGGTCGTTGGCGTCCTGGGCAATCTTGGCATGTTCACGGCCTACCAGATCATCCTTGTCAGGATCGTATTTGACTGTCGCCGAGGGATCGCGGCCAACGACTAGTTCCTTGAAATGCGCGAGAGGAAACTCTTCAACTTGATTTGCCTTAGAACCGTTTAGATGTCTGAGCACGATACGTTCCATAAGGGGGCTCCTTTTCCTTTTCCTTTAATTTGCTGGGTTGTTCTGGGCCGCTCTATTGCGTCAGCAGTTCGACCGATAATCTTCCCTATACCACTAGAGCGTAAAAATGGGGCCGATTGGCTCAGCCTGGGTCAAAGATATTTTGTGCTGTCAACGAACGCGCTCAAAAACCCCACATTTAGTTGAATAGTGGAAGCGCGGATGAAAGTGATGCCAGGCGTTTAAAGAAACCACCAAAGCATCATGTCAGTTGGAAAGTAAGAACTATTAGGACGCGCCAGAATCTATCACACCTGTGCATGGTTGAGAATAGTTTTTCGGCCTTTACGACCCGCCAATTAAGGCTTCATCGAGCGTGAACCTTCCTTCGTATAGCGCTTTGCCGATAATCACGCTGTCAATGCCAGACTCGCTCTTGCCTTTTAATCTGGTGATGTCAGCTAAAGATGAAATCCCACCCGACGCGGTCACCTTCAGACCAGATGCACGCGCGATAGCGTAAGTCTGTTCAACGTTAACCCCCGTCAGCATCCCATCACGAGTTACATCGGTATAGATGATTCTCTCGACACCGGCGGCAGCAACATTTCCAGCCAACTCCAGGGCCGATAGCTTCCCTTCACTTTCCCAGCCGCGCGTCAGGACTTGTCCTGCTCTCGCATCAATGCCAACGGCAATCCGACTGGCGCCGAACAAACGCAGCGCCTGGTCCAGAATTTCAGGCGCCTCTACAGCCACAGTCCCAATCACGACTCTAGACACACCCAATTCAATCACTTGTCCCATGTCGTCCAAACTGCGCAACCCGCCGCCAAACTGCACCGGTATTCTTGCGTGGGATAGAATTTCTCTAAGCACTTGCCGATTGCGCGAATTGGGATCCGAGAACGCTCCATCCAGATCGACCAGGTGAATCATTTGTGCGCCAGCGGACTCGTAGCCCAGTGCTATTTCGACCGGGTCACCGTCATAGACCGTGGTGTTGTTTTTTCGACCCTGCACCAGCCTCACGCAGCTTCCAGCACGAAGATCAATCGCAGGGATTATCAAGATAGGCATCAGTAGGTCCTATAGGTCTTAGGACCTATTGCTTCACAGCTTCCATCACTGAATCGAACAGCAGTCCGTTAGTCGAGATCGCATTACCACCATGAATCGTCTCCCTACCGTTCCAATCGGTAAAGGTGCCTCCAGCCTCCTGCAGTATTGGCAGTAAGGGAGCACAGTCCCAAACATTCATCACCGGATCGAGCATAATGTCTGCCCGGCCCGTGGCGACCAGGACATGGCCATAAGCATCTCCCCAGGTACGACGAGCCTGAACCCGCCGCTGCAAAGAATCTGCGGCTGGGCCAAACCCATATTGTTCACAAACACCAAAGTCGGTTGATAGCAGTAGCGCCTGGTCGAGCGTAGCGGTTGCCGACACCTGAGCAACCTCACCATTCCAGAAGCAACCTACTCCTCGCGCCGCGTGCACAATCTCTTGCAGCGCCGGCAGGTTTACTACGCCCAGAATCGGTTCGTCGTCGATCTCCAAACCAATGAGGACACCATAGAGCGGCACGCCATGCACAAAGGAGTAGGTTCCGTCGATGGGATCAAGTATCCAACGACGATTCGATGAACCTGATTGCTGTCCCTCCTCCTCGCCGAGAATCGAGTCGTCAGGAAAAGCCGCAGTGATCCGAGTGCGCAGATAAGTTTCGGCCTCTCGATCCGCAACGGTCACAAACGAGTTGTCGGCTTTGCGCTCCGCTACAAACGATCCCTGATAGTGACGCCAGGTGATTTTCCCTGCCTCGCGCGCTATGTCGACTGCGAAATCGAGCAGTTGGTTTAGTTCTTTCTTTTCGGTGACCATCTCAAGCTCCTGTTAATAGGTCCGATAAGTCTATCGGACCGATTGTCCTTTTCCGCGGCCCAGCAGTTCATCGCCTACCTGTCCCAATGACACTCCCCGCTCAACCAACAGCACCACCAGGTGATAAAGCAGATCCGAGCTCTCGTTCACCAGCGCGTTGGGGTCATCATTCTTGGCTGCGATAATCGTCTCCGCTGACTCCTCTCCAACCTTTTTTAGAATCTTGTCCAATCCCTGGTTGAAAAGATAGGTAGTGTAGGAACCCTCAGGTCTTTCGCGCTTTCTCGATTCAACCAGCGAATACAAACTGTCGAGCACTTCGCCTATGCCGCTCAGAGTCGCCGGCCCAGCTTGAGCATCGGGTGCCTTAGACGCAGCGGCTTCCAGTGAACCAGCATCCTCGATCTGTTGGTGAAAACATGACACAGCGCCGGTGTGGCAGGCGGGGCCATCGGGCAGCACCAGCAAATTAAGGGCATCGGCATCACAGTCTAACCACACGTCGATAACACGTTGGGTGTTTCCAGAAGTCTCCCCCTTGTGCCAAAGACTGGATCTCGAGCGGGACCAGAACCAGGTCTCACGGGTCTCGAGCGTTTTCCGAAGGCTCTCTGCATTCATGTAAGCAAGCGTTAGTACCTGGCGCGTCCGGGCGTCCTGAACCACAGCGGGTATGAGCCCTTGCTCGTCAAACTTCACATCTTGAACAGCAATCATCTCACCACGACTCCTCGCGCGCGCAGATAGTCTTTGACCTCCGCGATCTTGTACTCACCAAAGTGAAAGAGCGATGCAGCCAAAACAGCGCTCGCACCGCCTTCAGTAAGCGCTTGATGAAAATGTTCCAGCCGGCCCGCGCCCCCCGACGCAATGACCGGGATCCGCACCGTTGAGCTTATTGCCTGCGTCAATTCCAGGTCATACCCATCACGGGTGCCGTCCTTGTCCATACTCGTCAGCAATATCTCGCCAGCTCCGAGTTGTTCCGCTCTTTGAGCCCATTCGATAGCATCCCAACCAACATTTCTGCGACCCCCATGCGTGAAAACTTCCCAGCCGTTCGACCCATCGTCAGGGCTCCGTCGCCGCGCGTCTATGGCTACAATGATGCACTGACTGCCAAAAACTTCGGCCCCCTCACTAATCAAAGCTGGTCGTTCAACGGCGGCCGTGTTCAGCGAAACCTTGTCAGCGCCGGCGCGCAACACCGCCTGGATGTCGTCGCTGGAGTTGAGGCCGCCACCAACGGTTAAAGGTATAAAGACCTCATCAGCCACCCGGCGCACCAGGTCCATGATGATGGCCCGTTTGTCGGATGATGCCGTGATGTCCAGAAAAGTTAACTCATCTGCGCCTTCAGCATCGTAACGCCGTGCCTGTGCCACGGCGTCACCTGCATCAACCAACGACACGAAGCGTATCCCCTTGACCACGCGACCACGGTCAACATCGAGGCAGGGTATTATTCGTTTCGCCAACATGGATGATTACCCCAAGGGTGATCTGAATCGATTTTCCATTTCTCATTTGACATTTTTCATTGATCATCGGTCGATGCAATGGCAAATGAAAAATGACATATGGAAAATCTGCTTTAATCAAATCGTTCGTTTAGAGGTGGGCACCGCCCACCGGTGCGACCTGGACGAAACGAGCGGCGTAAATAATTAACGTATATTGCTCAGCTGAATGGTCTCCTCCACGTCGTACCGGTGGGCGG
>JANNJZ010000300.1:0-1580 GCA_031396065.1 Pyrinomonadaceae bacterium
GGTCAGACACCTACCCAGCTCGCCCGAACTATCGAGAAGGCTCTTGCAAAGTATATTCAAGATCCTGTCGTTACCGTGATTGTGACTGGGTTTCGGGGACCGCTGGAGCGCCAGGTTCGTGTCGTTGGACAAGCAGCAAAGCCTCAAGCCCTGCCCTATAGCGAGAAAATGACCCTTCTTGACGTCATGATTGCGGTTGGAGGTATAACAGAATTTGCCGATGGGAATAAGGCGACAATTCTGCGAGGGATCGAAAAACCTCAGCAATTCAACGTGCGTTTACGTGACTTGGTCAAGCTTGGTGACGTGAGCGCCAACGTGGAAATGCGCCCGGGAGATGTTTTGATCATCCCGGAGAGCTTTTTCTAGAGTTTGATGATGGTTAGGCGACGCAGGCGACAAACCGGCAGCTTAAGATCTCGTTCCTTTCGCATCCATAGAGTGAACGCTATTTGGGGAGGTGCGTGACAGTGGTGTGGTATGCAATTTGCGTGGGCAGATGCCTTCCGCGCGTACGGTAGAAATTCAGCGGTAACCCACAGCGGTATGGCGCTCCTTGGAGTAAGTCGAGAATCGGCACCGGGTAACAACTGCCCTGGAGGTTGGTATGCATGAGGTAGTCAAGCAAATTCTGTCCTATCTGCGGGGAATGTGGCAGTACCGCTGGTACGGTGTCGCAATATCGTGGTTGGTCTGTGTCATCGGTTGGATCGTAGTGTTTCTCATGCCGAATCAGTTTCAGGCGAGCGCACGGGTCCATGTCGATACCCAGAGCGTGTTGAAGCCGTTGATGGCTGGGCTAGCGGTACAACCAAATGTGGACCAACAGATCTCCATGATGAGCCGGACATTGCTCAGCCGGCCCAATCTCGATCGCGTCATTCGGATGTCCGATCTCGACATCAAGCTCAAGACAAACGAAGAGCGTGAGCGACTCGTCGACGCACTGGGCAAGCAGATCAGGCTCAGTGGCACCGGCCGGGACAATCTCTATTCGATCACTTACGCAGCAACGAAACCTGAAGAAGCAAAGCGCGTCGTGCAGTCGCTTCTTACGATCTTCGTCGAAGGAAGTCTTGGAGATAAGCGAAAGGATTCGGATTCAGCGAAGCGCTTTATCGATGAACAGATCAAGCTCTACGAGCAAAAACTCGTGGTCGCGGAAAATGCGCTAAAGGAATTCAAGCGACAGAACATGGGAATGATGCCTAGCCAAGGCCGGGACTTTGTCTCCAAGATGCAGGAGGCGCAGGCGCGTCTAATTCAGGCGCGGCTGGAACTGCGTGAAGCCGAGAATTCTCGCGATGCGTTCAAGAAACAACTAAGCGCCATTCAGGACGGTGTTCAGGAGCCGGACCTTCTCGCGGAACGGTCCGCCGGAACAGGTTCAGGTCCGGAGCCCGTGTTTCGGGCGAGCCCGGAAATGGAGAAGCGAATCGAAGGGCTAAAGCAGAAACTGGACGCATTGCAGCTAAGCTACACGGATCGCCATCCCGATGTAGTGGCGACGAAACGGGTGCTGGAGCAGTTGGAGACGCAAAAGAAGGAAGAGATTGACAAGCTGCGAAAGGAGCTTCAGC